>NZ_JBVJIJ010000006.1:0-180591 GCF_055586325.1 Dactylosporangium sp. NPDC051087
GGAAGAACGAGACCGAAAATAGACACTGATCAACCATTAGTGCCCTCCCTTCCCCCTCCCCCCGCCCCCCCCCCCTCCCCCCCCCCACCCCCCCCCCCCCCCCCGCCCCCCCTCCCCCCCCCCCCCCCCCCCCCCCCCCCCACCGCCACTCGCGTCCACTGTGGAGCACCCGTGCCGAATGTGTACCGACTCATCACCCAGGACCTGCTGCGCCACCACCCCGGCCGCACCGCGGTCGGCCTGCTCGGGCTCGCCGCGTCGATCGGCTTCGGGCTCGCCGCCCCGATGGCCCTCGCCACCGTGGTCGACAGCATGTCCGGCCGCGGCCCGGCGGCCCGGCCGGTGCTCGTCCTCGCGCTGGTGCTCGCCGGGGCGCTGGCCGGATCGGCGCTGGCCGGCCGGGCGTCGGCCGACCGGGCCAGCGCCACCACCGCCCGCCACCGTGGCGCGGCGTTCACCGCGGCGCTGCGACGGCCGCCGTACGACGCCGGCTTCCCCGACGGTGAGCTGCTCGCCCGCTGCTCGTCCGACGCCGAGACCCCGGCCCGGATCGCGAACATCGTCCTGGGCTCGGCCGTGACGTCGGCGGGTGGCCTCGCCGCGTTCGTGCTGCTGTGCACCGTCGACTGGCGCAGCGCCGTGGTGGTCGCCGCCGAGCTCGTCGGGTCCTGGTTCGTCGTCCGGGCGTTCCTGCGCGGCAGCGCCGCACCCGAGGCCGGCTACCGTGCCGCCCGCGGTGCGCTCGCCGACCTCCTCGTCGACGCCCACCGCGGCGCCCGGACCATCGCCGCCCTCGGCGCCCACGACCGGGAGCTGCGCCGCGTCCTCGGCCCGCTCGCCGACCTGCGCGCGGCGGGCCGCCTGTCCTGGCGCGCCCAGCGCGACGTCGGCTGGCGCATGGGCCTGCTCGACCCGCTGCTGAACGCCGCCGTCCTCGCCGTCGCCGGCCTGAGCGCGGTCGCGGGCCGGCTGAGCCCCGGCTCTGTCCTGGCCGTCCTGCTGTACAGCCAGCTCACCCTCATGGTGCTGGAGCAGGTCGACGCGCTCGCGGCCGGGGTGCGCGCCCTCGCGGGGACCCGCCGTCTGGCCGAGCTGCTCGCCGCCCCACCCCCCGACCCCGGTGGCACGGTCCGCCTCCCGCCGGGGCCCGGACTGCTGAGGTTCGACCGGGTGCGCCTCGACGGCCGCGGCGGCGACGTCTCATGCACGATCCAGGCGGGTGCGCACGTGGCCGTCGTCGGGCCGTCCGGGTCGGGCAAGTCGCGGCTGGTCGCGCTCGTGGGGCGGCTCGCCGACCCCGACGCCGGACGGGTGCTGCTCGACGGCCACGATCTGCGCACGGTACCGGCGGACGACGTGCGGGCGGCCGTGGCGTACGCGTTCGAGGAGCCCAACCTGTTCGGCGCCACACTCGGTGCGGCCATCGCCGCCGGTGCGGACCTGCGCGACGACGACGTGGTGCGGGCGGCCCGCCTGGCCCGCGCGGACGCGTTCGTGCGGCGCCTGCCGGCCGGCTACGACACCCCGCCCGGCGCCGCGCCGCTGTCCGGCGGCGAACGCCAGCGGGTGGGCCTGGCTCGCGCGTTCGCCCAGCCCGCCCGGGTCCTCGTCCTCGACGACGCCACCAGCAGCCTCGACACCGCCACCGCCGCGGAGGTCGCGCACGCGGTGCGCGACGCCTGGCACGGCCGCACCACGCTCGTCGTGACCCACCGGGCGGCGACGGCCGCCGCGGCCGACCTCGTGCTGTGGCTCGACGCCGGCCGGGTCCGCGGCTACGCCCCGCACCGGGCGCTGTGGTCCGCACCCGGATACCGCGCGCTGTTCGGCGCGGTGGAGCACGACCCGGTGACCCAGGGGAGCCCGGCATGACCCCCGGCATGACCGGCGGCGGTTCCGTTCGGGGCGGATGGCGGCTGCTGTGGTCCGTGCTGCGCCGGCGGCCGCGGCCGTTGCTGGCGGTCGGCGGGCTGGTGGTCGTACTGGCGGCGCCGACGACGCTCGCCGGCATCGCCGTCGCGCACGCGCTCGACGACGGGTTCTTCGCCCACCGGGCCGGGACCGGGCTGCTCTGGGTGGCGCTGCTCGCGCAGGTGCGGCTGGTCGCCGCGGTCGCCGGGCGGCTGCTGTTCGCGCCGCTGGTGCGGGTGGTCGAGCCGCTGCGCGACGAGCTCGTCACCGCCGTGGTCACCGCGGGGCTGCGCCGTGCCGTGCGCCAGGACGCGCAGGTGCCGGGGGCGGCCGTGAGGCAGGCGGTCGACGAGGTCGAGCAGGCGCGGATGCTCGTCGCCTCGGTGCTGCGCAACGCCCACGCCACCGGATCGGTGGCGGTCGGCGCCCTCATCGGCCTCGCCGTGCTGGACCCGGTGATCCTGCTCGTGGAGCTGCCCTGCCTGGTCGCCTCCGTGGCCGGCTACCGGCTGCTGGTCCGGGTCGTGCTGCGCCGCCAGCGCCGCTCCCTGCTCGCCGAGGAGGACCTCGCCGAGCACGTGGTGAGCACGCTCGCCGCCCGGCGCGACGTCACCGCCTTCGCCGCCCAGGACGCGGCGGCCCGGCCCGTGCTGGAGCGGGTGGAGCGGGCCGGGCTGGCGGCGCGGGCGCTGGGCCGGGCCGACGCGATGCACGACGGTGTCGTCGGCGTCGGCGTCGACCTGGGTCTGGTGTTGCTCCTCGCCCTCGCCCCGGTCCTCATCGGCCGCGGCCGCCTCGGCACCGGCGAGCTCGTCGCCGCCGTCTACTACGTGATGTTCGCCCTCGGCCCCGCGCTGCGCTTCCTGGTCTACGGCGGCGCCGGGTGGCTCGCCGAGCTGCTCGGCCTCATGACCCGCCTGAGCGACGCCGTCACCGCAGATGAACAGGGCAAGGCGCGGACGCCGGGACCTGCCGGCTCACCGGTGCGGCCGGCGGTGGTGGCGGAGTCGGTCGGCTTCGCGTACTCGAAGGACGCCGCGCCCGTGCTCGACGGCGCCGGCTTCACCGTGCCGTTCGGCGCGCACGTCGCGGTCGTCGGACCCAGCGGCGCCGGGAAGTCCACGCTCGCCGCGCTGCTCTGCGGCGTGCGCGAGCCGGCCGGTGGCACGGTCCTGGTCGGCGGCGCGCCACCGGCGCCCGGATCCGGCGTGCTGGCCCTGGCGCCGCAGGAGCCGTACGTCTTCGCCGGCACCGTCCGGGAGAACCTGGCCTACCTCGCGCCGGCGGCCTCCGACGAGGTCCTGCGCGCCGCCGCCGACGCGTTCGGGCTCGGGCGGCTGGACCTCGACGAGCGCCTCAGCGCCGGCGGGGCCGGGCTGTCGGCGGGGGAGCGGCAGCTGGTGACGCTGGCCCGCACCTACCTCGCGGCAGCCCCGATCGTCGTCCTCGACGAGGCCACCTCCCACCTCGACCCCGACGCCGAGCTACGCGCCGAGCTGCTCATGCGCCGGCGCGGCGGGACGCTCATCGTCGTCGCGCACCGCATCAGCAGCGCCACCCGAGCCGACTGGGTGCTGCTCGTCGACGCCGGCAAGGTCGTCGCCGGGCCGCACGACCGGCTCGTCGACCGCAGCCCGCGCTACCGCCAGCTCGTCGGGCTCTGGGAGCCGGAGAATGGAGCATCCGATGGCGTCTGAAACCGCCGTGGCACCCGTCGATCCGTGGACCGGGAAACCGCCCCGGCGGCCCAGCCGGGGCGCGGTCGCCGCCGTCGTGGCCGTCGCCGTCGCCGTCGCCGGGCTCGTGCTCGCCGCCGACGTGGTCGCGTACCGGCGGTTCGGGCCGCAGCCGGAGCCGCGGATCCCGGGGGTCGAGCGGCTCGCGATCCAGGACCGCTACCACACCGCCGATCCGGTGCGCTACGACCGGACCCCACCGGCCGGCGGGCCGCACGCGCCGGTGTGGCTGAACTGCGGTGTCTACGCGGCGCCGGTACCGGCGGAGAACGCGGTCCACTCGCTGGAGCACGGCGCGGTGTGGGTGACCTACCGGCCCGACCTCCCCGCCGGCCAGATCGCGGCGCTGCGGCTGCTCGGGCGCCGGCCGTACACCATCGTCAGCCCCTATCCCGGGCTCCCGGCGCCCGTCGTGGCCAGCTCGTGGGGGCGGCAGCTGCGCCTGGACGACGCCGGCGACGATCGCCTGCGGCGGTTCCTCGACGTGTACCGCGAGGGGCCGCTCACGCCGGAGCGGGGAGGCCCGTGCCACGGCGGCACGGGCGCTCCCCTGACGTGATCAGCGACGGATCGCGTACGGCGTGACGTGCACGTCGAGGGACCAGCCGACGGCGAACAGGTCCCGGTTCACCGGGTCGCCGGCGATCGCGGTGAGGCCCGACGCGGGCTGTCCCTGACCGCCGGCCGGGTCGGACGGGTCGTGCCCGGCCTGCTGGTCGGTGGTGAAGCGGACACCGTCCCAGTGTTCGACGTGGACGGCCTCCGCGTCGAGCGTGCCGGCGACGTACCCGGTCATCCAGACGTCGTCGGCGGCGAACGCGACGACGCCGGTGAGCCTGGTCGCGGTCCCGTCGCTCGGCACCACCTGCCAGCCGCCGGTGACCAGGTGCAGCGCGAGCGGCGTGCAGTCGTCCTCGCCGGTACAGCGGGCGCCGACCACCCAGACGTCACCGGGCGCGGCGGCGCTCACGTCGTCGAACGCCACGTCGCCCGCGCCCGGCAGCGGCGGCAGCTGCCCCGCTGCCGTCCACGCGGTGCCGTTCCAGTGCAGCAGCAGCCCGGAGGTGCTGCCGTCGGGCTCCGTCTGGCTGCCGGCCGCCCACACGTCGTCGGCGGTCACCGCGTGGACCGCCGTGAGGCTCCCGTCGATCTCGGGCGCGGCCACGGACGTCCAGGAGCCGCCCTGCCAGCGCAGCACGAGCGGCCCGGCGCCCCGGGCGGTCTTCCCGACGGCCCACCCGTCGGACGGGGAGAGCATGTCGAGGTCCTCGACGGTACCGGCCGGCACGGCCGACGGCACGCGCTGCCAGCCGGCCGCGGTGCCGTGCAGGAACACCGGGACGGTGGAGGCGTCGGTGCCGGCCGCCCACACGTCGTCCGGGCCGGTCGTGTCGACCGTGTCGAGCCCGTACTGGCCCTGCGGGCCGGCGGGGACGGGCAGGCTCGGGGTCGTCCAGACCGCGCCGTTCCAGTGCGCGGCGATCGGGCGGCGCTGGCCGTCCGCCTGCTCACCGACCACCCAGGCGTCGCTCGCCGACCGCACCGCCACGTCGTTGAGCTGGGCGGCGGTGACGCCGAAGCGCAGCGGCACCGGCGGTGCGACGGTCCACTTCACACCGGCGCCGGCGTGCGCCGGCTGCGCGCCGAGCAGCACCGCGGCGACGGTGAACGCGGTGGTCATCGACCGGTTGACATGCATGAGCATTCCTTTCGTTGTGCGGGTACGCAGCCATCGTGGAACGGCGGACAGGCCCCCGGCGGCGGGAAAAGCCCGTAGGTTCTTGCGGGCGGCTACCCATGTTCTGTGCCGGTGTCCGCCTCGGCGGCGAACCCGGCGAGCCGGCCCCGGTCCGGCAGCCCGGTCTTGGCCAGCAGGTTTCCCACGTGCTTCTCGACGGTGCGCGGCGACAGGAACAGCCGCCGGCCGATCTCGGCGTTGCTCAACTGCTCGCCGACGAGCGCGAGCACCTCGAACTCGCGCACCGTGATGCCGAGCTCGCGGGCGGTCGGCGGCAGGACCGCGCTGCCCTGCCGGTGCTGGGGGACCGGCGCGCCGGCCCGGCGCAGCAGGTCCCGGCAGGCACGGGCGACGTGCGGGGCGGAGTCGTGGAAGTGCGCCTCGGCGGTGCGCAGCCACGCCACCGGCTCGCCCCAGCCGCGCTCGACCGCGTCGTCGGCGACCAGGCGCAGCCCGAGGAACCGCGCCATCGGGAAGCGTTCGGAGGTGGCCAGGAACGTGGCCATGCTCGCCGCCGCCTCCGCCGGCGCACCCGCCCGGGCCGCCGCCAGGGCGTCGGCGAGGAGCAGGAACTGCCGGTTCCAGCCGGCCTCGGCCTGCGGCGAGGCGGCGAAGGCCGCGCACTCGGCCCGGCCGGCCTCGCCGTCGCGGACCGACAGCAGCAGGTGCGGGGCGTTGATGAAGGACACGTAGGAGGTCGGTTGGTGCGACTCCTGCGCCACCGACCGGGCCAGCTCGTCGCGGGCGAGGTCGTGCTCCTCGTACAGTAGATGCCCGAACGCGAGACCGACGCCGTGGACCGCGGCGGAGAAGTCGTCCTCCTCGCCGCCCAGGTCCCGGAAGCGGGCCATCAGCGTGTCGACCTCGCGCCGCTCCGCGCGGTGCGCGGCCGCCATGATCCGCACGCCGAGCGCGATCAGCCGGGAGTGCGTGAGCCGCAGCCGCGCCGCGGTCTCCTCGCAGCTGCGGGCCGCCACCTGCACCTGCGCGTACTCGCCCCGGCAGATCCGCGCCATGCACAGCTCGATCTCGATGTCGAGCGCGGTGACGACCGCGCCCGCGTCCCGCGCGACGGCGAGCGCCTCCACGAGCCGGTCGACGTCGCCGTCGCGGATGCCGTCGTGGGCGCCGATGTTGTACAGCAGCCCGATCCTGCGGGCGGCCAGGCCGTGCTCGTCGGCGAGGGCGAGCCCGCGCCGGTACAGCTCGTCCGCCTCGGTCATGTCGTGCAGCCGGGCGCACCGGCCCAGGGTTTCCAGCGCCCCGACCGCCACGTCGGGCTGCCCGGTCGCGCCGGCCGCGTCCAGCGCCCGCTGGGCGAGCTCCCGTGCGCTGGCGCGCCGGTCCGCGGTCGGGTTGCCGAACGCCAGGCGCGCCTCCACCTCGTCGACGCGGGCGGCGACGGCCGGGTCCGGGTCCGGGCCGAGCAGGTCGCGCACCACGGTCACCTGCTCCAGGCCCGGCAGCCAGTCTCCGGCGGCGGCGGCCACCCGGGCCAGCCGCAGATGGATCTCTGCGTGGCCGCTGAACCGGGCGGCGACGGCGTGGGCGTCCTCGATGCGTCCCGCGTCGGCGTACCCGTCGACCAGCGCCACGACGATCTCCGGCCGTGGCCCGGACCCGCCGGTGCCGGCCAGGCTCAGGGCCCGTTCCAGCAGGGCGATGCCGGTGCTCAGGGCGCCTTCGGCGGTGGCCTGGCGGCCGGCGGTGGCGAACCGCGTCGCCGCCTTGACCGGCTCGCCGGCCGCCGACCACAGCTCGGCGGCGAGCAGCGGCCAGCCGTCGGGGGCGGCGGCCTCGACCGCGGCGGCCGCGCGGCCCGACAGCAGCGCGCGCTCGACCGGCAGCAGCTGGGCCCGCAGCACCTCGGCGGTGAGCATGTGGCGGAAGTGGTACTGCGCGGGATCGTCCTCGTCAGGGACCAGCAGCTGCGCCCCGACCGCCTCGCGCAGGCAGGCCACCAGCGCGAGCCCCGCGACGTCGGCGATCGCGCCCGCGGTCTCGGCGCGGAACTGCCGGCCCAGCAGCGCGGCCGCGTGCAGCATCGCGCGTGCCGGTCCGCTGAGCCGCTCGACGCGGCCGGCCAGCGTGGTGGCGAGCGTGGCCGGAAGGGTCGCGTCGACCGGGCCGGACAGCGTCCAGCCGCCGTCGTCGTGCACCAGCACCCCGTCGCCCACCATGCCGGCCAACAGCTCCTCGACGTGCAGCGGCACGCCGTCGGCGATCGCCGCGAGCCGGGCGAGCACCGCGGTCGGCACCTCCTCGTCCGGCGTGTCCAGGCAGGCACCGGCCAGCCGGCGGACCGCCTCCTCGTCGAGCCGCCCGAGCGCGACCAGGTCCGCCGAGCGTCGCTGGCGCGCGGCCCGGAACAGCTCGATGGCGCTTCCCGGCGTGGGCCGGGTGGTTCCCAGGATCAGCAGGTGCTCCGCCGCGACGTTGTCGACGAGGTAGTCCACGACGGCGAGGGTCTCCGGGTCGGCCTCGTGCAGGTCCTCCAGCAGCAGCAGGCAGCCGCGCGGCCGGCCGATCGTCACGGCGAGGCGCAGCACCGCCTCGGCCAGGACGACGAGCGAGCCGTCGGCGCCGTCGGACCGGTCGGCGCGCCACTCGGGCACCAGCCGGGCCAGCGCGGCGTGGTACGGCACCAGCATCGGGTCGTCCGGTGGCCCGTCGTGGCGCAGCACCGGCAGCACCGCCTCTCGCAGCGGCCGGAACTGCATGGCCGGCGAGACCGCCCGCCCCTTGAGCACCCGCAGGCCGGCGGCCTCCGCGCACCGCGCGGCCTCGGTGGCCAGCCGTGTCTTGCCGATACCGGCGTCGCCGACCAGGAACACCGCGCCGCCGCCCCCGCGCGCGGTAGCTTCGACGGCCGCGCGCAGCACCGCCAGCTCCGCCGACCGCCCGACGAGCGCCGGCCCGCCGAGGCGCACGGTGCCCTTCCCGCCGCCACGCGGCCGCTCTTCGACCCGGTCCCGTGCGGTGGCGAGCAGCCGCTGCTCGGCCGGGCCCGCGCCGAGCGCCTGGATCAGCGCGTCGAACCGGTTCGTCGGCGGCAATGTCTCGCCGGTGAGGTACGCCCCGATGACCGAGCTCGACCAGCCGGTGGCGGCGGCCAGCTCCCGGTAGGTCAGCTCGCGCTCACCCTGCCGCCGCGCCTCCCGGCGGCGCAGCTCGCGCAGCAGGCTCGCCAGCCCTGCGAGGGTGTCCACGGCGGCGATCCGGGCCGGGTCGAGGTCTCCGGTCGTCTCCGTTGTCGTTTCGGCCACGCCTCCCCTTTCATGCATGTGCGTCAATGCGTGCACGGCTCCGCCATGGGCGTCGCATTGCCCCTGCGCTATCTTTGACCGGCCGGTACCGGGCCCGGTTGCCGGAATCCGGACGCATATCCGACTGTGTGGCATGCGATGCACGGGAATTGCCAATCATCGACCACGCGGGATTCCCGCAATCGTGCTGACGGCGCTGACGCAGGTCGTCCTCGGCGCCGATCAGGTAGTCCTCGAAACGCCCGGGCCCGCGCATGCGTGCAGAGCCCCCAGGACCAGTGACACACTCCGCTGGTGGATGACGCGAAAGCTGTTGCTGCGCCCAGCGGTCCGGCGCGGCCCGATCCCGTGCGCTATCCCGACATCGCCAGCGCGGGCAGCCTGCAACACGCGTTGCAGGCCGAGTTCGACAAGGCGGACCAGCGGTTGACCGCGCTGCCCGAACGCGCCCCGGGCTGGCGCTACGTGGGGGCCAGAGTGGAAGATCCACAACGCCACACCAGCATCGTGATGGGCATCGCCGAACGGGTCTTCACCATGGAGTTCTGGTCGTCGGGTGTCCGCATGGCCGCCGGCCACACTGCGGACCTGTCGGCGGTGGCCGGCGCGACACATGTCTGGCAGTCCGGCTCCCGGGTCCGCGAGCTGAATGCCGCCTGGCCGTTCGTGCACTTCGACGGGCTGGCCGAGGCCCACGAACGCGGTGAGGCCGCGGAGTTCACCTGGCATCGGTATCACGAGAGGTCCCGGCAGGCGTCCCACCTGGCGCCTCTGCACGCCTTCATCGCCCTGGCCATCCACGAACCGCGGCTCCGCGCGCTACTACCGTTCACGAGCCTGCACACGCTCGGCTTCAGCCGAACGGCAGGCTACCCCCACAGCGGCGGCTATCCGCAGGTGATACCGATCGGTGAGGACCGCTACCTGGTGAAAAGCGTCAGACGGCCGCGAGTTGGGAACCGCCGACGCGGCCGGCAGTGTCGCCCTGGTCCTCGCGGCACTGCCATCGACTGAGATCGCCACCGCTGGTCATGTCGCCACCACAACTGAATCCGCCGAACAGGCCAAACCCCGCGACTGACCGACGCGCAGCAAGACCGCGGACCCAACAACGAGGCCCGCTCACCGACCGCCCGCCTGCGAGTCCGGCAGCGAGTCGAGGAACGCCGACACTGCCGCGGCCACCGCTGCCGGGCGGTCCTCGGGCAGGAGATGTCCGGCCTCGCCGACGTCGGCCACACTGAGGTTCGCGACCGCGTCGCGGCACATGGCCACCGTGGAGGCGGTGACGACGGCGCCGGGGTGGCCGTGCACCAGCAATTTCGGCAGCGGCGCCGTGCGCAGGGTGTCCCACGCGTCCGCCAGGATCTTCGCGGTGCCGGCCGGCTGACCACCGATCGGGATCTCCCGCGCCCACTGCAGCAGCGGGAGTCGCGAGTCCGGGTCGGGGTAGGGCCGCCGGTACTCGGCAAGATCGGCCGTCGGCAGCGGGCGTACCGTGGCCGAGGCCAGGAGCGTGTCGATGAAGAAGTTCTCCTCCAGCACCATGCGCTCGCCCACGCCCGCGGTCCGCAACTGCTGGAACAGCGCCCGCCCGCCCGGGTCGAACGCGTCCCAGCCGTCGAGCGGGCGCAGGTGACCCTCCATGAACGCGACGGCGGCGACCCGGTCAGGGTGGCGCCGCAGGAAGTCCAGGCAGATCGCGACACCCCAGTCGTGCGCGACGAAGACGACGTCGGTGAGTTCGAGCGCGTCGAGCAACGCCGCGAAGTGGTCGATGTGGTCTGTGAGGTGGTAGCCGATGGGCGGCTTCCCGGAGGCCCCCATGCCGATCAGGTCCACGGCGACGAGCCGCCACCCGTGACGGTGAACGGCCGGCAGGACGTCACGCCACAGGTACGACGAGGTCGGGTTGCCGTGCACGAACACGACGGGCCTTCCCGCACCCGCCTCGACGTAATGCATGCTGGTCCCCGCGACCGCGACGTCGTGATGCGCCGGCAGGTACTGCGCCATCCGCCGACCGTAGCGCCCGCGGATGAAGCCCGCGGATCCGTGCCGTGACGGCTGTGCGGTGACCGCCCCCGGACCGCCGTTCGCCGGGGGCTCCCTGCGAACGGCGGCTCGACGCGGATGGGGCGGGGGCGGTCAGGCGGTGAAGTACCACTGCTGCGGGCCGCCGCCCCAGCAGGGCCACTGCTGAATCCTGGTGCCCTCGTGCCAGTCGCCGTCGCGGATGTCGAGGCACTGCTTGGTCTGCAGGTTGCGCAGCTGCAGCATCCCGGTGGCGGGGATGTCCTCGAACGCCCACAGCTGGCGGGCGACGCCCAGGCAGTCCCACATGTGCAGGGCGGCGCCGGGCGCCGGGTTGCCCCACGGCACCTCGATGCATTTGGGTTCGCCGGGCGGGGAGTTGAAGCTGACCAGCTGGTAGTAGGCGATGCCGGCGAACGTCGCCTCGTACACCGGCGTCCAGCGCTGCATCGGACCTTCCCAGCAGTGCCACGTCTGCAGCGGCGTGGCGTTGGCGGTGCCGCCGTTGACCACGTCCAGGCACAGCCAGGAACGCTGGTTGCCGGTCCTGATGTAGTAGGTGGCGGCGGCGGCGGCCGGTTGGGCGGCGATCAGGGCGCCGGCGGCGAGGCCGAGGCAGGCCGCCAGCGCGACGAGGTGTTTGCGGGCAGTGGACATCAGCATCCGATCTCGAGTTGGACGGCTCCGCTGCCGGTGCTGGTCGGGTAGTTCAGCAGGACGTAGAAGCGCTGCTTGTCGGCCGGGTAGCTGCCGCCGATCTTCACCACCGTGCTCGCGCCGGCGGCCAGGGAACCCGACGACGGGGACACGGTGACGGTCGTGACGGTGACGGCGGCGTTCGGTGGGGTCACGCGGTCCACGACCCGGGACGTCCACTGGACCGGGCCGCCGTTGGCGGTGATCCGTGTTTCGGTCTGGATGGCCGCGCAGGAGACGCGGTCGCGGGTGCCGGCGGTGCTGCGCGAGGACAGCGTGCCCTGCTTGCCCCCACCGGTCGTCTGCGCCGGGGCAGGCTTCTCGCCCGTTGTGGCCGGCGGCGGGGGCGGCTTGTTGTTGTTGCTGCTGGACTCGGGCTTCGAGCCCGAGCCGCAGGCGATGATCGCGGCCGCCACCCCGACGGCGACGGCGCTCCAGGCGACTCGACGGATACTCATGGGAGCGAGGATGGCGCCCGAGGCGTGGGAAGTCCTCCGGGCCAGCACTGAGGACAGGCGGCCTGTGCGGGGGAGAGGATGGCGGGGTGACGTCCCGGGTGCTGATCGTTGACGACCACGCCGGGTTCCGGCTGCTCGCCCGGACGCTGCTGGAGCGCACGGGGCTCGAGGTGGCCGGCGAGGCGGGCACCGGGCAGGAGGCCGTCGCGCTGGTCGCGGCCGACCGGCCGGACGTGGTGCTGCTCGACGTGCACCTGCCCGACGGCGACGGGTTCGCGGTGTGCCGGCGCATCCGCGACGGGTGGCCCGGCGTGCGGGTGGTGCTGTGCTCCGTGCACCGCGTCGAGGACTACGCGGCGGCCTACGCCGGCAGCGGCGCGCACGGGTTCGTGGCCAAGGACCAGCTCTCGTCGAGGCCGATCGCGGTCATGCTCGGCCTTGACGATCCTGCTGGTACATGAGGACCGCCAGCACGCGCTGATGGGTGCCGCGCTCGTCCTGGATGCCCAGCTCCTGGTATACGGCGCTGGCGTGCGTCTCGACGGTACGACCGGAAACGCCCAGCTCTTCGGCGATCGCGCTGTTGCTCAACCCCTGCGCCATCAGCTCCAGCACCGTGAGCTGGCGGCCGGTCAGCCCCGCGAGGCCGCGCTGGGCGTGGCCCTTCAGCAGCAGCGCCGAGATCTCCGGGTCGACGACGCAGCCGCCCGCGGCGACCCGGCGCACCGCGGCCACGAAGTCACCGGCACCGCCGACGCGCTCCTTGAGCAGGTACCCGACCTTGCGCATGCCGCCGGCGACGAGGGCGGTGAAGTACTGCGCCTCCACGTACTGTGACAGCAGCAGCACCCCGACGCCGGGATGCTCACGGCGGATCTCCACCGCGGCGCGCAGCCCTGCCGGGCCGGCCCCGGGCGGCAGCCGGATGTCGACGATCGCCACGTCGGGCCGCATGGCGCGCACGGCCCGGCCGAGATGCAGCGCGTCGGCCGTCTCGGCGACCACGTCGACGCCGTGCCGGAGCAGGTGCGCCACGATCAGCTCGCGGAAGAGCGCGTGGTCCTCGGCGATCACCGCGCGCACCGGCCGGTCATCCGTCATCGTCGGCTCCCTCCGCCGGTCCTCCGGGGAGCACGGTGCTCAGCACGGTCCCCGCCCCCGCCGGGCTGCTCACCGCGAGCCGCCCGCCGATCGCCTGCACCCGGTCCTGCAACCCGAGCAGCCCCCGGCCGCCGTCGACCGACGCCCCACCGCGGCCGTCGTCGGTCACCGTCACCTCCAACGCGCTTCCGGTGTACCGCAACGACACGGCCGCGCGTGTGGCCTGCCCGTGCTTGAGCGTGTTCGAGAACGCCTCCTTGACCACCATGTAGGCCGTGTACTCCACCGTCGGCGGCAGCCGCGGTACGGCCACCGTGTCCATCTCGACGGGGATCGGCATCGCCGCGGTGAGCGACTGCACGGCCGCCTCGATGCCGAGCTCGAGCGCGGCCGGGAGCAGGCCGTGGGCGATCTCGCGCAGCTCGCGGGTGACCTCGGTGAGCGCCCGGTCGCAGCGGCGCAGGTCTTCAAGGACCAGGGCTTCGACGGTACCGTCGAGCCGGCCCGTCGCGTGCCGCAGGTAGGCCGCGGCGACCAGCAGGTTCTGCTGCGCGCCGTCGTGCAGGTCCTGGCCGAGCCGGCGCCGCTCCGCGTCGGTGGCCGCGACGATCCGCTCCCGCGACGAGCGCAGCTGGTCCAGCATCTCCGCGGCGAGGCGCTGGCGCTCCAGAGCCACGGCGGTGCCGGCGACGACTGCCTCGAGGCGGACCGGGTCCTCGCGCAGGGCCGGGTCGTGCACGACGACGGCGAGCGGCCTTCCGTCGAACGCGACGCGTGTGACGGCGCGGGCCGGACCGGCCGGCAGCACGACCGGCCGCCCCTCATCGTCCACATAGGACTCCTGCGGCCCGCTCCACAGGCCGAGGCGCAGCGACGGGTCCCGCAGGCTGCGAGCCAGCAGCGTGCGCAGGGCCGGCGGCGAGCCACCGCCGGCGGTGCCGAGCTCGACCAGGAGGCTGTCGACGCGGGTCGGCCCGATCCGCACCCGCAGGACCCCGGCGAGGAACCCCAGTGGCAGCAGGCAGCACCACAGCTTGTACCCCACCAGCACGCCCTGCGCGAGCCGGCTGTCGTATCCGAACACCCCGCCGGTGACGGTGCTGAGCGCGGCGGCGACCCCGGTGACGAAGATCGGCGCGAGCACGTAGCGCAGCGGCCGGCTGGCGAGGACCCAGCGCCGCACGAGCAGCGCCGCCACGCCGCAGGCGACGATCCCGCCGCCGAGCTCCATGGAGTCCACGACGAACCGCACGAACCGCGGCTCGTCCCAGATCCCCATGAGGTTGGCCGGCTTGTGCAGGTTGATGCTGGCCGGTGCGTAGAACAGCATTCCGATCGTGGGCCAGGCCACGGCCACGGCGTAGGCGAGCGCGGCGAGCACCCGCTCCGGCCACCGCCCGAGACGCCCGGTCGGGTAGGCGAGCACGAGGTGCGCCCCGAGCGCCGTGGAAACGTGACTCAGCAGCAGGCCGGCGGTGAACACCCACGCCACCCACGAGAACTGCAGGTCCTCGGTGAACCATCCGACCCCCAGCAGCACCATGAGGAGCCCGACGTGGTTGTCCGGCTTGCGCAGGTGGGCGGTCAGGCCGGCGGCGAGGAACAGGTAACCGGTCAGGCCACCGAAGACCAGGTCGGCGTCCGGGTGGGAGCCGTCGGCGGCCTTGAGCGACAGCGCGAACACCCCGAGCGCGCCCCCGCCGACCACGAGCAGGACGACCGCCGCCCTCCGCAATCCCACACCGCGTGTTGTAGCGGATCCGGGCGGGCCGCGGTAGCCGCCTGACGCATAGCCGCCTCAGACGCCGTCCGGATCCGATGAGCGGTGCCTGTGGTCCTGCGGGCGTGGTTGGCAGTGGCGTCCGTCAGCTATCCACGTGTGGACGACTGAAGGTGGCACCGATTTCGACTGGCTCATGGCTGTCGCGGAGGCGGCACTCGACCGCTTCGCCGCCGATCCGCGCGAAGCGGACCTCGACCAAGCGATTGAACTGCTGCTGGAGGCGAACCGGTGCGGCGGGCACCATCCCGGCCTCCCGCTGTGTTGGTACTGGCTCAGCCACGCCTACCGCGAGCGAGCCCAGCGGCATGGAGCACCGGATGACTTCACCAGCTCGATCGAGTGGGCCCGGCGGCTGACCGACGGAACCGACCCGGCCGACCCGGAGGGCGACGAGTTGGCGGTTCACCTGCTCGACATGGTGTGGGACCGGTCGTGGACGCTGTACTACGACCACGAGTGCACCGACGGCGCGGACATCGATGGCGTGGTCACGCACATGGACGCCGTCGTCGTCAGCGGCGCTCATCCGGTCGTCACCGACTACGTGCGCCTGATGCGCGGCGCCGCCCGCCTGGAGCGTTACAACCGGTCGAGGTCGAACCCCGACCGGTCCGACCTCGACCGCGGTATCGGGGAGGTGATCGCGGCGCGGGCCGCACTGCTCGCCCAACCGTACGACGCCTGGGTGAGCGACGGCCGGTTGGCCCTCGTCGAGTCCCTGCTGAGCGATGCGGCGCTGGTCCGGTTCAGACTCGACGGCGCCTCGGCCGACCTGACCGACCTGGACTGCGCGGTGAGTGCCGGCCGGGCCGCGGTTGACCGGTCCGCCCGGTCGCCGCACGCGCTCCTGTGCCTGGCGGACGCAGCACACACCCGGTGGCGCACGGCCGGCCGACCGGACGATCTCGACGCGGCCATCGACGTGCTGACCGAGGTGCAGGCGTTGCCGATCGATGACGAGGTCCGCCTGGACCTCGCCGAGCTGCTGCGGGAAAGGGCAGTGCGCAACGGCGACATCCGGGACGCGCGCCGGTCCGCGGTGCTGCTGGACGACGCCGATCCGGACAGCTGGTTCGTGTCCTACGCGGCCGGGCGGTCCCACCGCCTGGTCTGGGACCTGGGGCAGGACGTCACCGCACTGGACGCCGCGGTGGCTCACCAGGACCGAGCCATCGGGCTCGACCCGGATCCGGGCGACGAACTGTTGAGCGTGTACCTCGAGCGACTGGCACTCGAGGACGCCCGTGCCGACGCCGGCCTGCTGTCCACACCCTCGACCGCAGATCGCGGCCAGTCGTCCTACCGGAGCCTCGTGACGGCCGCCGCCGACGCGTTCGCCCGCAGCCCACATGCCGATCCTGACCTGCGAGCCCGGTTCGCGGCGGTGCTCGGCTGGTCCCAGCTCATGCTCATCGGGCACGACCAGGGCACCCACGACCTGGCGAAGACCGTTGAGCTGCTCACGCTCGGCGCGGCAGTCCGGGACGACCCGCAGCTGTCGGCGTTGGTCGAGCTCGGTCTGGGTATGTGCGACGTGGTCGATGGTTTGTCCGGCGGCGGTGTCGGTGCCGGCGCCGTCCAGCGGATCGCCCGCTTGTCGAGCTCCGAGCATCTTTCCGAGACGGTTCGCGGGATCGTGAAGTTCTGGCTGGCAACCGTCATGAATTTCCATGCCCGCGTCACCGGAGACCGGCTGGCCATCGGCATCGGCAGTGCGGAGTGGCGCAGACTCGGCCAGGACGACGCACTGTTCAGTCTCTTCGCCCGGTTCGACGACCGCCTCGTCAACGGCGACGCCGCCGGCGCGGCGGAGGTGGTGGCCGCTGCGGCGCCTGTACTGGATCAGGTCGGCGACGCGTCCCTGGACAAGGGCATCGTCGACTTCATGCGGAACTTTGGCTGGCTCGCCGAGCCACTGACCAGCCGGCCGGTCGTCCTGCCGAGCCTGGACGACATTCCGCCCGGGCACATCGGGATGCTCCGGCTCGTCAACGCCATGACGGCGGCCGAGGCCCTGAACGGGCAAGGCGCCGCGCGCAACGACGCTGGCCTGCTGTCGGAGGTGGCGCGATATACGGCGGAGCTCCTCGATCTCCTTCCGGAAGGAGAACTCCGGCTGGGCATCGCCGCCCGGCTCACCGCTGGGTCGTGCCGGCGGCATCTGGCGCGCCTGGGCATCCGTCGTGCGGAGCATGCGGCTGCGGCCGTGCGGTACCTCACGGAGGCGCTCGGCCTGGCCGGCGATCATCGATACAGCTTGTGGGTCTTCCTCGCCGAGAACTGCGCGGCGGCGGTCCGGCTCACCGACGAGCCGGACCGGGCACGCTCACGCGAGCTGGGCTGGTCGATGCTGCGCGCCGACGCGTGGCAGGTCTTCCTGCAATCAGGCACCGACCGGGCACTGGCCGCCGCGAGGAGCGCCGCCGAGCACGCCCGTACCGTCGCCGAATGGTGCATCGAGGACGGCGCCCAGGACGACCTCGTCGGCATCCTCGACGCCGGCCGGGCCATGGCCCTGCGAGCCGCCAGCAGCTCCCGCGAGGTGGCCGACCGGCTCGTGGAACGCGGCCATCCCGAACTGGCCGCCGACTGGCTCGCGACCCGTGGCGTCGGCCGCGACCGGCTGACCGGCGCCCCACTGGCACTGGGTGACGAGCGCGCCTTCGTCGTCCCTGACGAGCTGCGGTACGCCGTGCTCGACGCGCTCGGCGGCGAAGGCGAGGTCGTCGGTCTCCGACCGGTCACCGTTGCCGAGACCAGGGCGGCGCTGGCGGCGACCGGCACCGACGCTCTCGTCCTGCTCATCGCCGGTGGCGGCGAGACGCCCGGCAGGGCGGTCATCGTCCAGGGCGACGGTGACCCGACGATCCGCACCCTTCCCGCGTTGGTCGACGCGGAGGTCCTCGCGGGAGGAGACCCGCATCCTGAGGCCCGTGACCTGGATGCGGTCGGCGGCCGGCGGCCGGCCCCCGATCTCGACCGTCTCTGTGCGTGGGCGTGGACGGCCGCGATGGACGACGTGCTCGGCGTCACGCGGGGCACGGCGAGCCGCCCGACGAGGCTCGTGCTGGTTCCGTTCGGGCCGCTCGCCGCGGTGCCCTGGCACGCGGCATGCACCACCGAGGACGGCCGCAGGCGGTACGCGCTCGATGCGGCAGTGATCAGCTACAGCCCATCGGTGCGGATGTTCTGCGAGGGCGGCGCCTGGACGTCCGCCCCGGTCCGCTCCGCGCTCGTGGTCGGCGACCCCAGCGGCGACCTGGCGTCGGCGAGCGTCGAGGCCAAGGCGTTGCACGACCGGTTCTACCCCGACGGGCAGTACCTCGGCCGCGACGCCACCCCCGGCGACGTGCTGGCCTGGATCGATGCGACGCCTTCGGGACCGTCGGTGCTGCACTTCGCCTGCCACGCCACCGTGGACGCCGAACGCCCGACCGAGGCGCACCTGCTCCTGGGCCACGGCAGCCGGCTCTCGGCCGGGACCTTGCTGGAGCATTCCCGTTCGGCGGCACTGGACCTCGAACAGGTCTTCCTGGCCGCCTGCACCACCGGCGTCACCAGATCCGACCACGACGAGGTGCTCAACCTCGCGACGTCGTTCCTGGCGGCAGGGGCCCGCACGGTCTTCGGTTCGCTGTGGGCGGTGCCGGACACCGAAACCTCGTTCCTGATGTACATGGTCCACCGCTACCTTCGGATCGACGGCGACCGCCCGGCCGACGCGCTGCGCCGGGCCCAGCTATGGATGCGCTCACCGGTCCACGCCGACCTGCCGCCGGAACTGCGGGCACTGTGCCCGCCGGACGCCGCGTTCAGTCCGCTCGCCTGGGCGGGGTTCACCCACTACGGCCGCTGAGCCGCGTCCTCACCGCAGCACCGCCCCGCCTGCCAACCACCGATCAGGCATGACGCGGTATCGCCTTGTGCACGCGGGCGTCGATGACTAACGTCGGCCTGCCGAATGACCCCGGAGGAGTCGAAATGCCCGGTCGCCCGAGCACGCGTTGACGGTTGGGCCGTAAGCGGCCCGTCAATCGCGTGCTGCCTTCGATAGCGCGGCACAGCGAGCAGTTCCCGCTCGGACCGTTCACGCAGATGCGGAAGCGGGCGGCGGGTCGTTGTCCTCGGCTATCCAAGGGGTGTTTCCGTGCCGACCACGTCCTCCGCTGTGCCCAACGCCCAGCGACCCGTTCCGTCCACCCTCCGGCGGGACGCCGATTTCCGCCGGCTCTGGTACGGCCAGACCGCCTCGCAACTCGGCGAGCATGCGAGCGTGGTGATCCTGCCGCTGCTGGCCGTGCTGACCCTGCACGTCGACGCCGGCCAGCTCGGAGTCCTGCGCGCCGTCGGGCAGGCGCCGCTGCTGTTGCTGACGCTGTTCATCGGCGCCTGGGTCGACCGGTGGCGGGCGCGCCAGGTGATGGTGCTGGCGGACCTCGGGCGGGCCGTCGCGCTGGTCGTCGTCGCCGTGGCCGCGCTCGCCGGTGGTCTGGGGCTGCCGGCGCTGCTGGTCGCGGCGTTCGCCGTCGGGACACTGTCGGTGTTGTTCGATGTGGCGTACCAGACGTTCATCGTGCGGATGCTGCGCCGCGACCAGCTGCTGCTCGGCAACAGCGCGGTCGAGGGCAGCCGGTCGGCGGCGCAGATCGGCGGCCCCGCCCTCGGCGGAGCGCTGGTGTCGATGCTGTCGGCGCCGATCGCGGCCTCGTGCAACGCGCTGCTGTTCGCGTTGTCGTTCGGGTCGATCGCACGGATCCGGCACCACGAAACGGTCCCGGCGCACGCCGGCGGGTCCTCCAGGATCCGGGAAGGCGTCCGGTTCGTGCTGGGGCACCCGTCGCTGCGGGCCGTGTGCCTGGCGTCGGCAGCGTTCCAGTTCTCCTTCGCGGCCGTGATGACCGCGTACCTGATCTTCCTGCCCAGGGAACTGCACCTGTCCGGCGGCGCCGTGGGGATCGTGCTCGCGGCCGCCGGGCCGGGCGCGCTCGCCGGTTCGCTGCTCGCCGCGCACCTGCCGGGCAGAATCGGCTACGGCGTGCTCCTGGTGGCGGCGGCGACGATCGGCGACGGCGTCATGCTGCTCGTGCCGCTGGTGCACGGCGGCGCGGCGGCGACGCTGCCGGTGCTCATCGGCATCAGCTTCGTCTTCGGTACCTTCGGCCAACTCGTCAACGTCACCGTCATGGCGATCCGGCAGGCCGCCGCCCCGGACCGCATGCAGGGCCGGGTTTCCGCGACGATCACGTTCGCCGGCATGGGCCTGACCCCGCTCGGGTCGCTGCTCGGCGGCTTCCTGGCCGGCGAACTGGGGCTGCGCACCGCCATCCTCGTCGCCGCCGCCGGCATGATGCTGTCGCCCCTGCTGATGATCGTGTCTCCGCTGGTACGCCTGGGCCGTGACCTGCCGGTGGCCGACTGAGCGGGCCGTTGAGCGGCCGGCGTTGCCGAAGCTCGAGGTCGGCGGATACCAGGGCACCGGCGACGTGGGGATCGAGATCTGGTTCGGGCTGATCACCGCGGCACCGATCATCGTCTAGGATTTCGACTGGTGTGCCGGGAAGTCTGGTCGGCGATGGTTTTGCCGACCCTTCCCGAGGAGGCTCATGTCGTCGCCGCGCCGATCGCAGTTCCTGCTGGGACGCGGCACGTGGCGTGAGGTCGAGCGGATCGGCGACATCCTGCGTGCGGAGACCGTCGGGGGCACGCTGCTGCTCGTCGGCGCGGTCGTGGCGCTGATCTGGGCCAACTCGCCGTGGCGGGACGCCTACCACGCGCTGAGCGCGGCGAGGCTCGGTCCGCACGCGTGGCACCTGGACCTGGCCGTCGCCGAGTGGGCCGCCGACGGGCTGCTCGCGATCTTCTTCTTCGTCGCGGGGCTCGAGCTCAAACGCGAGTTCGTCGCCGGGGACCTGCGCGACCCGCGCCGCGCCGTGCTGCCCGTCCTCGCCGCGGTCGGCGGCATGATCGTCCCGGCGCTGGTCTTCGTCGCGGTCAATGCCGGTGAACCGGCCGCAAAGGCCGGCTGGGCGGTGCCGACCGCAACGGACATCGCGTTCGCGCTCGCGGTCCTCAGCGTCATCAACACCCACCTGCCGGCGGCCCTCAGGACGTTTCTGCTGACCCTCGCCGTCGTCGACGACCTGCTCGGCATCACCGTCATCGGAGTGTTCTACACCGATGACCTGCGCCTGGCCGCGCTCGCGGCGGCGCTGGTCCCGCTCGGGCTGTTCGCGGCCCTGACCCAGCGGCAGGTGCGCTCCGGGTGGCTACTGCTGCCGTTGGCCGTGGCCACGTGGCTGCTGGTGCACGAGTCCGGGGTGCACGCCACGATCGCCGGGGTGCTGCTCGGCTTCATGGTCCCGGTCCGTCGCCGGCCCGACGGCAGCGGCGTCGAGCTGGCGCAGCAGTTCGAACGGCGGTGGCGGCCGGTGTCCGCCGGGGTCGCGGTCCCCGTGTTCGCGTTCTTCGCCGCCGGGGTGACGGTCGTCGGCGACACGCCACTCGCGGCTCGGCTCACCGACCCGGTCACCGTCGGTGTCGCGGCCGCGTTGCTGCTGGGCAAGACGGGCGGGGTGCTCGGCACCACCTGGCTGGTGCAGCGCTTCACCCGTGCCCGCCTGGCCGCGGAGCTGAGCTGGTGGGACGTGTTCGGGCTGTCGGTGCTCGCCGGAGTGGGGTTCACCGTGTCCCTGCTCATCGGCGACCTCGCGTTCGGCACCGGCACCGACCGGGACGCGGCGGCGAAGCTCGGCATCCTCACCGGTTCGCTGACCTCGGCGGTCCTCGCGGCGCTGGTGTTGCGCGTCCGCAACGTGCACTACCGCCGGATCTGCAAGATCGAGGAGTTCGACGCAGATGAGGACGGTGTGCCGGACGTCTACGGGCGCGACGACCCCGCCAGCTGAACCGGGGGCAGGGGGCGCGGGTCAGGCGCCGGTGACCGGTTCCGTGGCCCGGTCAGGCGATGCCTGGTAGACGTCCGGGACGCCGTCGTGGTCCGCGTCGGTGGTCTCCGCCTCGTGCAGCCGTGCATAGGTGCGGTTCCGTAGGCGCAGCAGCACCGTCGCCAGCAGCCCGGCGAGGAGTGACCCGGTCAGGACCGCGACCTTGACGTAGCCCTCGCGGGTGTTGCCCGGCGCGAACGCGAGCTCGCCGATGAGCAGGGACACGGTGAAGCCGATCCCGCCGAGCAGGCCGAGACCGACGACGTCGATCCAGCGCAGTCCGTCGTCGAGGCGGGCGTTGGTGAAGCGGGCGACGAGCCAGGTGCCGGCGAGGATGCCGGCGACCTTCCCCACGACCAGGCCCGCCATGATGCCGACCGCGACCCGGTCGGTCCAGGCGTCGGTGAGCCCCGACAGCCCGCCGATGGTGACGCCCGCGGACAGCAGCGCGAAGGCGGGCACGGCCACACCGGCGGACAGCGGGCGGAACCGGTGCTCGAAGTGCTCGGCCAGCCCTGGCCCGGCGTCCGGCCCGCCGGCCTTGTCGCTGCGCAGCACGGGCACGGCGAAGCCGAGGAGGACACCGGCGACCGTGGCGTGGACGCCGGACGCGTGCACGAGGGTCCAGGTCGCGGCGGCCAGCGGCAGCAGCAGCCACCAGGACCGGATCCGGCGTTGGACGAGGACGGTGAATGCGGCGAGCGGTACCAGGGCCGCCAGCAACGGCAGGATCGCGAGGTGCGACGTGTAGACGACGGCGATGATGACGATCGCGATGAGGTCGTCGACGACGGCGAGTGTGAGCAGGAACGTGCGCAGCGCCGCCGGGAGGTGCCGGCCGATGACAGCGAGGACGGCGAGGGCGAACGCGATGTCGGTCGCGGTCGGGATCGCCCACCCGCGGGTCGCGCCGGCTCCGGCGCCGGCGGTGATCGCGGTGTACAGCAGCGCCGGCACGATCACGCCGCCGGCCGCGGCGGCGACCGGGACGGCGGCGCGGCGCACGTCACGGAGGTCACCGGCGACGAACTCGCGTTTGAGCTCCAGACCCGCGACGAAAAAGAAGATCGCGAGCAGGCCGTCGGCGGCCCACGCGGCGATCGACAGGTTGAGGTGCAGCGCCGCTGGTCCGACCGTGTAGTCGCGGACCGCCTCGTAGGAGGCCGACCATGGCGAGTTCGCCCAGACGAGGGCGATGACGGCACCGGTCAGCAGCAACGCGCCGCCGATGGTCTCGGTGCGCAGCACGTCGCCGATGCGGCGGGCCTCCGGCCAGGAACCGCGGCCGAACAGCGTGAAACGGGACGATGTGGTCACAGGCATCCTCCGGGCAGTCTTATACGACTGCCGACCAGACTTCCCGGCACACCGTTGCCCAGCTTACCCGCAAGGTGCCGTGATCAGCCACCAAGATCACGGCACCGGTACCCGGCGGCCCCAGCGAGCCACAGCGCCGTCGCGACCGTGAGCATGGCACCGGTCGATGTCCAGTCCGGTGGCTCACGCGGTACCAGCGCGAGATGCCGGAACGGTGAGGCGGCGGCGACCCGGTCCGGCGCGCCGGCGCTCTCGGCGACGACGTCGAGGATGAACCCACCCACGGCGGGCAGCGTGCCGACCGCCACCGTGAGCCGGGGGAACCAGCCCAGCGCCGCGACCCCCGCGCCCGTGCACAGCAGCACGACCGGCAGCATGTTGGCGACGCCGGCGAGGGCGTCGGCCAGGGGCAGCCCGGCGCCGGAGACGGCCGCGCCGGCCCACGCCGCGGTCGCCGTGACCACGGCGAGCGCGAGCACACCGGCCGTGCCCGCAGTCGTCTCGGCGGCCAGGACCCGGACACGGCCGACCGGCCCGGCGTAGAGCAGGTCCAGCCGCCGTGCGGTCTCGTCCTCTCGGAGCGCACCGACCCGGACCGCGGCGAACACCCCCATCGGGACGGCGAGGAGCGCGAACATCGTGGCCGCGTAGCCGGTGACGGCGTCGAGCCCGGCGAACCCGGCCTGCGCGGCCAGCTCGGCGAAGCGTGGGTTGTCCCGCAGGAACCGGGTCATCGGTGCGGCGAGGTAGCCGATCAGCAGGAAGTACGCACCGATCGCGGCCGCCCAGCCGGCGGCCGGCCACCGGTCGCGGCGGACCGCGAACGCCTGGACCGAGCTGAGCAGCGCCAGTCGTGCCGGCCGGCCACCGTGCGCCTGGACCAGACCGTTGCCGAGATCGCGTCGGGCCGCGGCCGCGACCGCGGCGAGCAGCACCACACCCGTCGCGGCGGCGAGCACGGCCAGGGGCGCCACCCGGTCGGCGTCGAACGGCCGGGTCAACGCCACCAGCCCGAACGGTGTCCACCACCGCAGCTCGGCGAGCACGCCGTCACCGAGCATCCTCGCGAGCAGCGCGGCGGCGAGCACCGTCATCACAGCGCCGCTCGCCGCGGCCCGGCTGGGCAGCACCTGCGCGGCGAGGGCGGCGACCGCCACGGCGAACCACCCGATGAGCGCCAGCCCGGCACCGTACAGCGCCGCACCGGCCGCCGGTGTGCCCGCGCCGGCCAGGACCCCGGCGACGGCGGCACCCGCGACGGGCGCGACGGCCGCCACCACCGCGACGTGCCGGCCGACCGCCTGACCCAGCGGGACCCGTCCGGCGAGCAGCAGGTCCCACCGGCCGGTGTCCTCCTCGCCGCGAGTGATCCGGACCGTGGCCAGCGCACCCCAGACAGCGATGAGCACGGACAGGAACATGCCGGTCCGCCAGGCGGTGAACCCGCCCGCCGTGCCGAGCGCGACCGGCTCACCGAACAACGTCCGCACCGCCGGGTTCCCGGCCAGCGCGAGCAGCGCCTCACGGTCCAGCGTGTCGCCGACGGTGCCGCGGTACGTGCCGACGACGGCCGCGGTCATGCCGGCGCTGAGCGTGACGACGGTCGCCGCACCCTTCCACACCTGGCGGGCGGCGAGCCGCACCACGTTCATCGGGGGTCGCTGTAGTAGTCGAGGAAGATCTCCTCGAGGGTGGGTTCGCGCATCCGCACACCGGTCACGTCCGCGGCTGCGAGCACCCGCAGGGCGCCGGCCGGCGGACCGGTGAGCAGGAACCGCACCCGCCCGTCGCCGGCGTGCTGCACGGCCTGCACCCCGGGGACCGTCGACAGGTCCGGCACCGTCCCCGGGAAGGTCGCCTCGACCTCGGTGCGGTGCAACCGGCGCAGGTCCCGCACGGCGGCGACCTCGACGAGCCGGCCCCCGCGCAGGATGCCGACCCGGTCGCAGACCGCTTCGACCTCGGCCAGCTGGTGCGAGCTCAGGAAGACGCTCTGGCCCCGCTCGCGGGCCTCCGCCACCGCCCGGCGGAACTCCCGCTCCATCAGCGGGTCCAGGCCACTCGTCGGTTCGTCCAGGATCAGCAGCGGCGCCCGGGTCGCGAACGCCGCGACGAGCGCGACCTTCTGCCGGTTGCCCGTGGAGTACGCCCGGCCCGGCTTGGACACGTCGAGCCCGAACCGCTCGACCAGTTGGTCGCGGTACGCCAGGTCGGTGCCCGGCCCGGTGTTGGCCAGCAGCTCCAGGACCTCCGCACCGGTCAGCGCGGGCCACAGCGCCACGTCGGCCGGTACGTACGCCAGGAACCGGTGCGCACGCGCCACATCGGCGGCGTCGACGCCGAAGATCCGGGCGCGGCCCGCGGTCGGGCGGATCAGGCCGAGCAGCAGCCGGATCGTCGTGGACTTGCCCGCGCCGTTCGGGCCGAGAAACCCGAACACCTCACCGGCACCGACCTCCAGGTCGAGCGCGTCGAGGGCGGTCAGCCGCCCGTACCGTTTGGACAGGTGCTCGGCACAGAGGGCAGGTGCGTCCACGGCAGGCTCCCGGCGGCGTCGGCGACATGACCGCCGACCAGACTTCCCGGCACACCTGCGTCGACCGTACGCCCGGAGTACCCCCGAGGGAAGGCTCTGCCGGAACCCGGCAACGGCCACGGCCGGAAGTCGGCCGGGACCTGACCTGGAGCTCGCAACGGCACCGAGGCGAGGATGTGGGGTATGACGAGCGACATCGCCGTGCATGCCGAGGACCTGACGAAGTTCTACGGCGCCCGCCGCGGCATCGAGGGTCTCGACCTGCAGGTCCGCGCCGGGGAGGTGATGGGGTTCCTCGGGCCGAACGGGGCCGGGAAGACCACCACCATCCGGCTGCTGCTGGACTTCCTGCGACCGACCCGAGGACGCGCGAGCATCCTCGGCCTCGACCCGCGCAGGGACAAGGCGACCGTGCACCGGCAGATCGGTTACCTGCCCGGCGAGCTCGCGTTCCCCGGCCGCGACCGGGCCGACACCCTGCTGCGGTTCTTCGCCGACGCTCGCGGCGGCGTGCCGTGGTCACAGGTGCGCGCACTGGCCGACCGGCTCGACCTGGACCTGTCCCGCCAGGTGCACGCCATGAGCAAGGGCAACAAGCAGAAGGTCGGCCTGGTGCAGGCGTTCATGCACCAGCCGGCGCTGCTCATCCTCGACGAACCGACCAGCGGCCTGGACCCCCTCGTCCAGCACGAGTTCCTGGCGATGATCCGGGACGCGCGCACCGCCGGTCAGACGGTGTTCATGTCCTCACACGTCCTCGCCGAGGTGCAGCAGACCGCGGACCGGGTCGCGATCGTGCGGGACGGCCGGCTCGCCGCGGTCGAACGCGTCGAGTCCCTCGGCCGGCGTGCGGTGCGCACCGTGGAGATCCACTTCAACGACCCGGTCGATGCCGCCGAGTTCAGCGCCCTGCCCGGGGTCAGCGACGTGAACGTCGCGGGCCCGGTGCTCACCTGCACCGTCGACGGCCGCCTCGACCCATTGATCAAGGCCGCCGCCAGGCACGAGGTCGTCGATCTGCTCTCCGCCGAGCCCGACCTGGAGGAGACGTTCCTGTCGTTCTACTACCACTCGGAGGAGACCGGCGATGCTGCCCGCAATGGTGCGTAAGTCCTGGCGGGACGACCGCCGGGCGGTGATCGGCTGGGCGCTCGGCGTCGCCGCTTTCACCGCCATCTACACCAGTTTCTACACCAGCTTCCAGGGCGCGGCCGAACTCAAACAGGACGCGTTGCCCAAGGGCATGCTCGACTTCCTGGGCATCGCCGACATGCTGTCCCCGGCGGGCTACCTGCAGGCCACGGTCTTCAGCCTGATCGGGCCGCTGCTGGTGCTCATGTGCGCCGTCACCCTCGCCGCCCGCACGATCGCCCGCCCCGAGGAAGACGGCGGGATGGAACTGCTGCTGGCCAACCCGTTGGCACGTACCGAGTTCGCCGGGCAGCGCCTGGCCGCCGCGGCCGCCGCGATCACCGCGGTCGCCGTGGTCCCGTGGCTGGTGCTCACCCTCGTCGTGCCCGCCGTCGGCATGAACATCCCGCTGTCCAACGTCGCCGCCGCCTGCGTGGGCCTGGTCGCGCTGGCCTGGTGCTTCACCGGCATCGCGTTCCTCGTCGGCGCCGCCACCGGTCGGCGCGGCACCGTCCTGGCCGTCACCGGGGTCGTCGCGGTCGCCACGTACATGGCCAACGCGATCGGAGGCATGCTCGACGGCTGGCACTGGCTGCGCCTGCTCTCGCCGTTCCACTACTTCATCGGCACGGATCCGCTGCACACCGGCTGGCACCCGCCGCAGCTGCTCGCCCTGGTCACGGTCGCCGCCGTCACCGCGGCCATCGGCATCGTCGTCTTCGACCGCCGCGACGTCGGTGTCTGAACCGCGACCGGCCCCGCACGCACCCTGGCTCGCCGAAGCCTGCACCACACTGCTGGGCACCCTGCCCGACCGGCAGCCCGCGGCGGCCGCGGCGCTCGGCGCACGCGCCGCGGACCTCGGACTGCAGCTGCCCGACCTGGTCGACGGCGTCCTGCACGCCGTCGCCGGGCAGTGGCGCCACACGCTACCGGCCCCGGCGGGCAGCGCGGCAGAAGTGCACGACCGCGCGACCGCGCTGCTGGGCACCGCCCGGGCGCTGCTCGCGGCCGCGCTGGACGGCTACACCCGGCAGACCCACGCCGAGCTCGCCCGGCATGACGAGCACCGCACCGCGTTCGTCAACGAGCTGCTGACCGGCCGCGCCGACCCGGGGACATTGGCCGAACGCGCGCACCGGTACGGCATCCGCCTGTCCGCCACCCACGTCGTGCTCGTCGCCCGCGCCGCCGCCGGTTTCACGACCGAACTCGTTCAACGGGTCGACGCCGCGCTCGCCGCACGCTTCGGCGAAGGCAACATCCTGACCACACTGCGCGACCGCGACCTGATCTGCATCAGCGCGGGCGGTCTGCGCGGCATCGCCGCCGAGCTGGCCCACCTCCTCGTCACCGGTTTCGGCGCCAGCGGCTGGCAACTCGCCGTCGGCCGGGCCCATCCCGGCCTGCCCGGACTGGCCATCTCCCTGGACGAGGCCCGCAGCACCCTCGACCACGCCGCCAAACTCGGCTTCACGACCCCGGTGCTCAACGCCGCCGACCTGCTCGTCTTCCCCGTCCTGCTCCGCGACCGGGCGGCCATCACCGACCTCGTCGACACCGTCCTCGGGCCGCTCGTCACCGCCCGCGGCGGCGCCCAGCCGTACCTGGACACCCTCGCCGTGCTCTTCGACAACCAGGGCAACCACACCGCAACCGCCCGCCAGATGCACCTGTCCGTGCGGGCCGTCACCTACCGCCTCGACCGCATCCACGCACTCACCGGCTACCACCCCGGCGAACCCACCCAACGCTTCACCCTCCAGGCCGCCGTCCTCGGCGCCCGCCTCCTCGGATGGCCATAGCCTCCGACGTGACCTCCGCATCGGCCAGCCGGTAACGGGCCGGCAAGCCGCATGTGCCCATGTGTGCCGCGCCCGCGCCGGACATGGGCAGCGGCCAGGTGATCAAACGTCAGTTCGATATGTTCGCGTTGACATGGGTTGTCGTAGTACTGCGGCGGACCCGGATGGTCTCGACGAGTTTCGAACCGGCGGGCGGGCCGCGGGCATCGTCTCTCGTGAAGGCCATCGCGGAAGGGACGGTTCGTGCGCGCTGATCAGGAGCTCGAGTACGTCGAGTACGTACGTTCGCGGATACCGCGGCTGCACCACGTCGCCTACCTGGTGCTCGGGGACCGGGACCGGGCCGATGACGCGGTGCAGAACGCGCTGACCGTGCTGTACCGCCGCTGGGGTCGCACCGGTGAGATCGAAAACCTCGACGCCTATGTCCACACCATGGTGGTCCGGGCCTGCCTCGCCGACCGGCGCCGGCCGTGGTCGCGGGTGCTGCTGCGGGCTGCCGTGCCGGACGGGCCCGCGCCCGGCGGGTATGGGCTCGTCGACGAGCAGCTGCTCGTCAGGCAGGCGATCGACCGGCTGCCGGAGCAGCAGCGGATCGTCGTCGTGCTGCGCTTTCTGTGTGACCTGCCGGTCGCCGAGGTCGCCCGGCTGATCGGGCGGTCCGAAGGGACGGTCAAGAGCCGCACCTCCTACGCCGTGACCTCGCTGCGCCGCTGGATCCCGTCGACGACCTGGAGCGTGTCATGATCGACGAGCAGCTTCGGGACTATGCCCGCAGCGTCTCCAGCGTCTCGCGCCTGCAGGCCGAGGACGTGCTGGCCCACGCCAGGCGGTCCCACTGGCGGCGGCGGGCGGCCGTTTCGGCCGGGGCCGCGGCCTCCGTGGCCGTGGTGGCGGTGGCCGTGGCCCTGATCGCGCGGCCGGCCGGGCCGCCGACCGTCCCGGCGAACCCGGTCCCGGCGACCTCGGCGCCTGCGGCCGCCGGCTGCGCGGTGATGACGCTGCCACTGCCGGCCGGAGTCACCGGCGCCTCGATCGTGGGGGCGGACCCGAACGGGCGGTACATCATCGGGGTGCGCTATCCGGACGACGACTCGACGCCGGCGGTGTCGATCCTGTGGACGGACGGCCGGCCGACCTTGCTGCCGGCCGACTTCCGCACGGTCGCGGTCAACGCGTCGGGCCTGGTCGTCGGCGAGCACGGCCGGATGGAGGACCGGCGAGCGGCGGTCATCACGGATGGCGCCGTCGTCGACCTGCCGATGCCCGCCGGCGGGGAGCTGACCGACGCCACCGCGGTCAACGCCCGCGGCGAGGTGGTCGGCGGCGTGTTCCTGGCCGGGTCGGCCGCGCGGGCCGTCGTGTGGCCGGCCGGCGGTGGCCAGCCCCGGCTGCTGCAGGCCGGCAGCAAGGACACGTGGGCGGTCGGGATCACAGACGACGGTACCACCGTCGGTACGGTCGGCGAGCGCGAGAAGCCCTACCGCTGGGCGGCCGACGGCACCGGAAAGGCGCTCCCCGTCCCCGACGGCTACCGCGGCGGTGAGGCCCGGGCGGTCGCCGGCGACTGGGCGATCGGCACCGCGTCGACGAGCCGCGGCGGGGCGGACGGCAAAGCGGAGCTCACCGCGACCGATGTCAACGTCCGCTGGAACCTGCGCACCGGCTCGTTGGACCACGGCTTCAAGACCGCCGCCGAGGGCGTGGCCCCCGACGGCACGGTCCTCGGCCGGGTCGGCCAGGACGCCCCGGGCCTGTGGCGCGACGGCACCATCGTCACCCTGCCGATGCCGCCCGGCGCCGTCCGGGGTGCGGCCAAGACCGCCGTCGGCGACGGTCACACCATCGTCGGCTGGACCACTGGCGACGGCGGCCCCAGGCCGGTGGTCTGGAAGGGCTGCTGACGTCGCAGCACCGGCGGCAGCCGACGGGCCCGGTCGGCCCTTCGGCTGTCGCCGTCCCGGACCCGGACAACACCTCGTCGCGACGGCCTGCTCCTACCAGCGACTCATCAGAGTCCCGGACCGGCAGACCCGGCCGCTCACCGAAGTGTCGCAGACGGTCCAACGATCAGGTTCCCCGACGCGTACGCACATGGAAGCGTCCGCCATCACCCTCGCTGCGAGGTTCGGTGCGACCCAAGGCGCCTGCACCGTCGTGAGCCTGCGGCGAGTGGCGATGCCGATGTACCGGCCGCCGAACAGCCATGCCTCGTTCTTGATGAGGCGCTGGATGTCATTCTCGTTCTTCGTGGAGTCGAGCACGACCTCACGGATTGCAGCCAGACGCTTGTGCTGCCGGTGTCGTTCGATCAGCCCGGCGAGCAGACCACGCTGAGTTCGCCGAGGAGAGCGTGTAGGCGCCGGACTCCGGGAACTCCTCGTTGAGGAACTTCTGCAGGACGGCGACCTGGCCCTCGCTGGCAGCCCAGAGTTTCTTCCGGATGCCCTGCGGTGGCAGGCTGGTCAGGTGGACTTCGGCCGAAAGGCCGCATCGAGGGGTTCCGGCCACGCCGTACGATTGCGGCGGCCGGAATCAGTGCGGGAGGTGAGCACGACGCAGCGGCAGCTCACGGCGCGCGCACTCGTCGCCGCCTCCGCGGTGTCGGCCGGCGCGCTCGGCTGGAGCACCGCGCACCTCGTCGTCTCCCGGGTGCTCGCGCACCGGCACGAGGCCGCGCACGGCATCACCGGTGGCGTCGCGCACGTCCACGCGGCCGAGCTCGCGGCGGTGGTCGTGGCGCTCGCGCTCACGGCGACGTCGCTGCTCGCGGTCACTGCCGCCGCCTTCGCCGCTGGCGGGCGGCTGCCGGTCGCGGGCAGGCGGCGGCTCGCCCGCACGGCCGGACTCTGGTCCACCGGCGCGTTTCTCGCCGCGGAGACCGGCGCCTGGGCGCTGTCCGACACGCACGTCGTGCCGCCGCCGGTCGTGCTGCTGCTCGGCCTGGCGGTGCACGGCGCCGCCGGCGTGGTCAGCACGCTGCTGTGGCGTGCCGCGGTCGAACGGATCTGGGTCGCCGCCGCGGCGGCGACCCCACGGCTGTTCCACCGGCCCGATCCGGTGCGTGCCGTCGTGGGCACGGCGGCGGGCGGCGACTCGATCTGGTCCCTGCTCCGGGTGGCGGGCCGTGCCCCGCCGATGTTGGGAAGTCCCGCATAGCGCTGGTTTCCAACGTCCGTCCGGGCGGCGCTCCGCCGTGCCCGGGAAACCCCGAGAGGCCTTCATGCATCGATCCGTCCTGCGCCGGGGCACCGCCGTCACCGGCACCGCCCTGGCGCTCCTCCTCCTGCTGCCGGGCGTCGCGTCCGCGCACGGCGTCAACGGCGCCGCCGACAAGTCTGTTCCCGAGTTCGTGTGGCTCGGCATCACCCACATGCTGCTCGGCTGGGACCACCTGCTGTTCGTCGCCGGTGTCGCGCTCATCGCCGGCACCATCCGCCGGGCCGCCGCGTACGTGTCGCTGTTCGCCCTCGGGCACAGCATCACCCTCATCACCGCCGCGATCACCGAGTGGCGGGTCAGCCCCACCAAGGTCGACCTGGTGATCGGCGCCAGTGTCGTCTTCGTCGGCGTCGTCGCCCTGCTCGCCCGGCCGAAGACCGTACTGCACTGGCGGCTGTTCGGTGCCACGGTCCTCGGGTTCGGCCTCATCCACGGCCTCGGCCTGGCCACCCGGCTGCAGGACATCGACGTGCACGGCGTCGCCAGCCTCACCCGGATCGTGGCGTTCAACGTCGGCATCGAGGGCGGGCAGGTCATCGCGCTGCTCGCCGTCGCGTTCATCGCCAGCTACCTGCCGGCCCGGTTCACCTCCGAACAGGCGCAGCGGGTCGCTTCCACCGCCATCATCGTGCTCGGCATCCTCGCCGCCGTCCTCGTCGTCATCGACCGCGTCGACCGTCCCGCGCCGGCCGTCGCGTCCGGGCCGTGCGGCAGCGGCGAACGCGTCGACACGCTGCCCATCGGGCAGGGCGGCCACCCGGCGAAGGACTTCTACGAACCCACCGAGACGTCACCGCTGAAGGACTTCGGGCACGTCCTCGGCGACGCGTTCGTCATCGTGCAGTACCAGCCGACGCTGCCCACCAACCAGCTCGACCAGCTGCGGACGTTCATCACGAGCAAGGACGGCAACAAGGTCACCGCCGGGCCGCGCCCGGAGCAGACCGCGGTGCTCACCGCCACCCACGTGCGCGGCACGCTCACCTGCACCGCGTTCGACCTGCCCGTACTGCAACAGTTCACGAAAGCGTGGTTCGCCGACCCCCGGTCCAAGACCGCGGAATAGCCGCGATGCCGCCCGTCCGGCGCCCCCACCCCGTGGGGCGCCGGCAACGGACCGGTCCGCTACGTCCGGGTGAACCCGCGGAGCTGTGGCGCACCCGCGACACCGCGGGGCCAGGCTGCCACCCTCCACTCCAGCCGGTATGGCGGATCCAGGCCCGTTCACCATGCCCCACGACGCCCACGAAACGGGGCCTCAACTGGCGCCGTCAGTCGTGCTCCGGCGCGCCCGTGAGGTGATGGTCCGCGGCGTACAGCACCTCCGTCACCAACCGGCGGACGTGTCCACCCGCGGCCCGATACAACACCCGCCTTCCGTCCCGGCGGGTGCGGACCAGTCCCGCCAAGAGCAGCTTGCCGAGATGCTGCGACACCGCCGGCCGGGCCGCGCCGACGATCGCCGTCAGCGTGGTGACGTCGAGCTCGCCGTCGCGCAACGCCCACAACAGCCGCAGCCGGGTAGGATCGGCGAGCATCCGCAACGCCGTCACGGCCACGTCGACCTGCGCGTCCGTCGGTGACTCGCCGGTGTCGTCGGCCGGCGTATCGTCAGGTGCATACACAAGCACATATGGTAAGGCTGGCTCGGCACCTCAGTTCAGCGGCTGGAAGTGCGCGCCGTCGGACTACCGGTGGTGCGCGACGGCAACGTGCGCATCCACCGTGTCTGGGTCGGTGTGGATCGTCGCCGCGGTCAGCCGTGGCACCGCATGCAGCAGCCGATGTTCGGCCTCCAGGGCGATCGCGTGCGCCTCCACCACCGTCAGTGTGTCGGCCACCACGACGTCGGTCTCCGCCTGCAGCCGGTGACCGACCCAGCGCATCCGCAGCGCCGCGACCCGCCGCACGCCCGGCGTTCCGGCGAGGGTCTGCTCCGCGACGTCGACCAGCGCCGGGTCGACAGCGTCCATCAGCCTGCGGTACACCTCCCGCCCCGCGTCCTTGAGCACGAACAAGATCGCGGCCGTGATCGTCAACCCGACCACCGGGTCCGCCCACCGCCAGCCGACGGCCACACCGCCGGCGCCGAGGAGCACCGCGAGCGAGGTGAACCCGTCGGTGCGGGCGTGCAGGCCGTCCGCGACGAGCGCCGCCGAGCCGATCTTCCGGCCGATACGGATGCGGTACCGCGCGACGACCTCGTTACCCACGAACCCGACCACGCCCGCGGCCGCGACCCACGGCAGGTGCGTCACGTCGGCCGGGTGCAGCAGCCGGTTGACCGCCTCGTACCCGGCGAGCGCGGCCGACGCCGCGATGGTCAGCACGATGAGGATGCCGGCGAGGTCCTCGCCACGGCCGTACCCGTAGGTGTACCGGCGGTTGGCCAGCCGGCGGCCGACGATGAACGCCACCCCGAGCGGGACCGCGGTCAGCGCGTCGGCGATGTTGTGCAGCGTGTCGCCCAGCAGCGCCACCGACCCGGACACCAGCACGATCGCCAGCTGCGCGACAGCGGTGACGCCGAGCACCAGCAGCGAGATCCACAGGGCACGGATGCCTTCCCTCGACGACTCCAGGGCTCTGTCGACCTTGTCCGTCGCGTCGTGCGAGTGCGGCGTCAGCAGGTGTCCGAGCCGATGCCGCACCGCCGTCCAGCGAGCTGCGGCGTGACCGTGCGCGTGCTCATGGCCGTGGTCGTGCCCGTGGTGTTCGTGTCCACGCTCCTCGCTCATGCCCGCATGATATGTGCTCATGTACGCACGCGACAATGTTGCAACTGCCAACGCGACGCAACTGCCAGGTACTGCTCTGTGGTTGCGGCGGCACCGGAGTGATCGGCACCGCCGCGACCACAGGGCATTTGGCCGTGACCGAGTACAGGAAACGACGCGCTCACTGTCCTCTACTCCTGGTGGAAGGACCATCGGGACCTGCTGTAGGCGGCTTCCCGCGGTGCACGACGCGATCGAGGCGGATGGCGACGTAGCCGAGGCTGGACAGCGCGCAGATGCCGAGCAGGTCCAGGATCGGCACCGGCTGCGTGCCGAGCAGGTCGTTGAGGGCCGGCAGGTAGAGGCCCGCGACCTGCAGGATGAAGGCGGCGGCGACCGCGACGAGCAGCATCGGGTTGGCGCGGGTACCGGGCCGCGCACGCGACCCCAGCGCCACGGCGAGCTGGGTGGCGCCGAGGGCGAAGAAGGCCATGCTCTGCCAGGGCCGGTCGGTGGCGTGGGCCCAGACCGCGATGCCGAGGGTGACGGCGGCGATCACGACGCCGACGCGCAGGATGCGCTGCCAGAGTCCGGCGCCGAGCACGGACTCCGCGGGCGGGCGCGGCGGGCGGCGCATGGCGTCCGGCGGCGCGGGTTCGCTGCCGAGGGCGACGCCGGGCAGGCCGTGGGTGAGCAGGTTGACCCAGAGGATCTGGGCGGGCAGCAGGAGCAGCGGCAGGCCGAGGAAGGGCCCGGCGAGCATCACGGCGATCTCGGCGGCGCCGCCGGACAGGCCGTACAGCAGGAAACGGCGGATGTTGGCGTAGACCCGGCGGCCCTCCTCGGTGGCGGCGACCACGGTGGCCAGCTCGTCGTCGGCGAGGACGAGGTCGGCGGCCTGGCGGGCGACCTCGGTGCCGCGCAGGCCCATGGCGACGCCGATGTCGGCGCGGCGCAGCGCGGGCCCGTCGTTGACGCCGTCACCGGTCATGGCGACGACGTCACCGGCGTCGCGGTGGGCGGTGACGATGTCGAGCTTCTGCTCGGGGGTGGCACGGGCGTACACCCGGGCGAGCGGCAGCGGCCCGGTGCGACGGCAGTCGATGACCTGGTCGGCGGGTGCGATGATGCCGGTCTCGACGGCGACCGCGCGGGCCGTGGCGGGATGGTCACCGGTGATGAGCACCGGGGCGATACCGGCCCGCCGGCAGGCGGCGATCGTGGCGGCCGCGGACCGGCGGGCCGGGTCCTGGATGCCGATGAGGCCGAGCAGCCGCAGCCCGCGCTCCCAGTCTCCGGTGGCCGGCGCGGAAGGGCGGTCGGCGCGCGCGACCGCCAGGACGCGGTAACCGTCGGCGGCCAGCGCGTCGGCCCGCGCGGCGGCCCGGGCGATCAGGTCGGCCGGCTCGTCGAGGAACGCCGGGTGCAGCAGCACCTCAGGCGCCCCTTTGCAGATGATGCCGGCGCGGCCGCCGGGCTGGTGGTGGACGGTGGTCATGCGTTTGCGGTCACTGTCGAACGGCAGCTCCCCGATGCGGGGCAGCGCCGCCTTCAGGGCGGCGACGTCCAGGCCGATCTTGGCGGCGGCGGCCAGCAGCGCCGCCTCGGTGGGGTCGCCGAGCGAGGTCCAGTCACCATCGGGGGTGTCGGGCGGGCGCAGGCTCGCGTCGGCGCACAGCGCGGCACTGGTCAGCAGGCCGGCGAGGTCGGGGGCGGTGCGCGCGGTGACCGGCAGCCCGGCGCGGCGGACGGCGCCTTCGGGTGCGTAGCCCTGACCGTCGACGTCGGCGTCCCCGGCCGGGGTCCACAACCGCCGGGCGACCATGCGGCCCTCGGTGAGCGTACCGGTCTTGTCGGTGGCGATCACGGTGACCGAGCCGAGCGTCTCCACGGCGGGCAGGCGGCGGACGAGAGCATGGCGGGCGGCCATCCGCCGAGCGCCGAGGGCGAGGGCGAGGGTGACCACGGCGGGCAGCGACTCCGGTACGGCGGCGACAACAAGGCTGATCGCGGTGACGACCATGAGCTCCAGCGGCTCACCGCGCAGCAGGCCCAACGCCAGCACCACCGTGCACAGCACCACGGCGACGCCGGCCAGGGCCCGCCCGACCCCGGCGAGGCGGCGCTGCAGCGGCGTCAGACCGGAGCCGGTGGCCATCAGCGCGGCGATGCGGCCCATGGCACTGCGCGGGCCGGTCGCGGTCACCACGGCCATGCCCCTGCCGCGGACCACGACGGTCCCGGACGAGACGCGCTCCGCGGAGTCCCCGGCGCCCGGCTCGGCCGCGGCCTTGTCGACCGGGACGGACTCGCCGGTGAGGGCGGCCTCGTCGACCAGCAGCGCGGCGGCCTCCACGACGGTGGCGTCGGCGGGGACGATGTCGCCCTCGGCGAGGACGAGCAGGTCACCGACGACGACACCGGTCGCCGGGATCGGACGCCGCTGCCCGTCGCGCACCACCAGGGCCTCGGGGGCGGTCATCGTGGCGAGCGCGGTGATCGCCTGATCTGCCTTGACCTCCTGCACGACACCGACACTGGTGTTGACCACGATGACCAACGCGATGACGGCCGCGTCGGTCCAGTCGCCGGTGAAGACCGTCAACGCGATCGCCACCAGCAGCACGACGATGAGCGGATCCCGCAACTGCAGGACCACCCGTCGCCACACGGGCACGCGTGCCGTCGCGGGCAGCGCGTTGGGCCCGTCGCGTTCGAGCCGCGCCGCAGCCTCCGAGCACGACAGCCCGGCCACCGCGGTACGGGTGTCTCGCAGGTCGCTACCCATCGTCGGACCCTTCCGTGCCGGCTGCCCAACGGGACCGTTCCTCCGTCCACCGTGCTCCCGGACGACCACCACGGACCAGGGCCTCCTGGCCTGTCAACGGGTGCCCGTCGGGTCGGGACGGCGAGCAGCGGGGTGAGGTCACCACCCGCCAGGTGGCGCGAGCGCTGAGCCGTATCCGTCCGAGCCCTTCCGCGTAGGATCGTGGCGTGTCATATGTCCTCGAACAGCGGGACGGCACCGCGGAGCTGACCGATGTCGACGACGTGGTCCGGGCGTTCGCCGGGTCCCTGGAAGAGCGGGTCAGCTGAGCCGCGGGGACGCGCCGCGGGCGCTTGCGTGCCTGAGCATGCTGGTCGGCCGGTTCTTCATCGTTGTCGGCGCGTCCGATCCGGATTGGACCGATGTCGAGGGGATGCCCGGGGACGCCGGGGCGTCGTGGAGCAGCCGGCACGTGCTGGTCGCAGTCGAGGCGACGGAAGCACCCGTCACAGTCCGCCTGTGGGTCGGGCCGGATGAGCACGTGCTGACGGGCAGCCGCCGGGTGTTCGACGGCCTCCTCCGGCTGGGCGACGGCCTTCTTCGCATCGCTGAGCCGATCGGACAGCGCTACCTGGTCTGTAAAGTCGCGCCGCCCGGCGACGTCCGGGCGGTCATCAGCGTGGGGGATTTGGAACTGCCGACCGAGGTGGACGTCTGGGTTCATCGACCGTCCTGAACGACCTGTCTTCGCCATCCCGCTGAGGTCGTCGTTCCTGCCGGCCTCAGGGGGTCACCCGCGCAGGATGAGGGCGCCTCACCGCGTGGGGGAGAAATGTGGGGTTTGCGGGATGTCGGCTGCAGCAGGAGGGACCATGACCGCGGTTCCGGGCCAGCACGGCGATCCGCCCGGCGCGGCCATGCCGGTCCGGCACGTGCTCGCGCTCGGCGTGGTCACCGTGCTGTTCGGCGTCGCGGTGCTCGTGTGGCCCGACGCGACCCTGCGGCTGCTCGGCACCCTCGCCGGTATCTGGCTGATCGCGACCGGGGTGCTCCGCATCGTCCGCGCGATCTGGCGGGCCCACGGCGTGGGTGACGGGCTGCTGTCCGGTGTTCTCGGCGTCGTCCTCATCCTCGGTGGCGCCGCGTGCATCCGGAACGTCGTGGCCGGGGTCATCGCGCTGGCGGTGGTCCTCGGTCTGGCGTGGATGCTGAGCGGCTTCGCCCAGGTGCTGTTCGGGCTGTTCTCGAAGGGGAACGTCCGGGTGTGGCTGCTCGTGCTGGGCGCGGCCTCGGTCGTCGTCGGCTTCCTCTTCCTCACCTGGCCCCAGATCTCGCCGCACGGGGTCGTGTGGCTCACGGGCGTCACCGCGGTGATCATCGGCGCCGCAGAGATCGTCTTCGCGCTGCAGCAACACCGCCGGCCCACCCGATCGGCTGAGCGCCGCAGGCGGGGGTCACCGGTGGGACGGTACTGATGTGGATCATGCCGGTGGGGTGAGTTCCGTCGCTGGACGTCGCCCGACGGTGGGAGGCGAGGATGTTCCGGCGTGAGGGGTTGGACGATGACGACGACGCACTGGTATCAGCGCGGTGCCCGCAAAGACCGGACCTCGGTGTTCGCCGAGGACTATCTGCAGGTGCTCTTGCTCGGCATCGTCACGGTGCTGTTCGGGCTGGCGGTGCTCGTCTGGCCCGGCCAGACGCTGCGGCTGCTCGGTGTCGTGGCCGGGATCTGGCTCATCGTCCTCGGCGTGATGCGGGCGGTGACGGCACTGCGGTCGGACGTCAGCTCCTCACGCCGGATGATGGCCGGTGTCATGGCGGTGGTACTGCTGGCGGCCGGGATCACCTGTGTGCGCAACGCGGACCGCGGAGTGGTGGTGCTGGCCACGTTGCTCGGCCTGGCGTGGCTGCTGAGCGGCTTCGCGATGCTGCTCATCGCCATGCCGGCGAAGGAGTCGACACGGGGCTGGCTGAGCGCGCTCGGGATCGTCTCGGTCCTCATCGGCATCGCGTTCATGCTCTGGCCGGGACCGTCGTTGACCGCGCTGGTGCTGGTCAGCGGCATCGGCGCGGTGGCCATCGGCGCCGGCGAGGTCGCCCTCGCGATGCGGCTGCGGTCCGTCGAGTCCGGCCTGCCGCCGCAGGTACGGGCATGACACCGCCGTCGGTGCCCTGACCCGGGAGGGCCCGGTGGCAGGCGGACGGTGGCAGTTCTGGATCGACCGTGGCGGCACGTTCACCGACATCGTCGCCAGGCGGCCGGACGACGGCCGGCTGGTGACCCGCAAACTCCTGTCGAACAACCCGGCCCGCTACGCCGACGCGGCGGTCGCCGGAATCCGGTCGCTGCTCGGTGTCCCCGACACGGCGCCGATTCCGGCGGACCGGATCGAGGCGGTGCGGATGGGCACCACGGTCGCCACCAACGCGCTGCTGGAGCGCCGGGGCGAACGCACCGCGCTGGTCATCACCGAAGGCTTCGGCGACGCGCTGCGCATCGGCTACCAGAACCGGCCACGCATCTTCGACCGGCACATCGCGCCACCGGAAGTCCTGTACGAGCGGGTGATCGAGGTCGGCGAACGGATGTCGGCCGACGGCACCGTGCTGCGCGCACCGGACCTCGACCGGCTGGCCGACGACCTGCGGCAGGCGCACGACAGCGGCGTCCGCGCGGCCGCCGTGGTCTGCCTGCACAGCCACCTGTACCCGGCGCACGAACGCGACATCGGGAAGCTGGCGGAGCGGATCGGCTTCGACCAGGTCTCGTGCTCCAGCGAGGTGAGCCCGTTGATGAAGGTGGTGCCGCGCGGCGACACCAGCGTCGTCGACGCATATCTGTCGCCGGTGCTGCGCCGGTACGTCGATGCCGTGGCGCGACAGCTGCACGGCGTACGGCTGATGTTCATGCAGTCCAACGGCGGCCTGGCCGAAGCGGGGCACTTCCGGGGCAAGGACGCCATCCTGTCCGGCCCGGCCGGCGGCATCGTCGGCATGGCCCGCATGTCGCAGCTCGCCGGCTTCGACAAGGTGATCGGCTTCGACATGGGCGGCACCTCCACCGACGTGTCGCACTACGCCGGCCAGTACGAGCGGATCTTCGACACCCAGATCGCCGGGGTACGACTGCGCGCCCCCATGATCGACATTCACACCGTCGCGGCCGGAGGCGGGTCCGTCCTGCACTTCGACGGCGCCCGCTACCGCGTCGGACCGGACTCCGCGGGCGCCGACCCCGGCCCGGCCTGCTACCGCGGCGGCGGGCCGCTCACCATCACCGACGCCAACGTGATGCTCGGCCGGATCCAGCCCTCGACGTTCCCGCACGTCTTCGGACCCGACGGCGACCAGCCTTTGGACGCCGACCTGGTACGACGCGGGTTCGCCGAGCTGAGCGCGGCCATCGCCGGGCAGACCGGCGACGAGCGCACACCCGAGCAGGTCGCGGAGGGGTACCGGCAGATCGCCGTCGCGAACATGGCCAACGCGGTCAAACGGATCTCGGTGCAGCAGGGCCGCGACGTCACCGGATACGTGCTCACGACGTTCGGGGGAGCCGGCGGGCAGCACGCGTGCTCGGTGGCCGACTCGCTGGGCATCCGCGCCGTGCTCGTGCCGCCGATGGCGGGGGTGCTGTCCGCGCTCGGCATCGGCCTCGCCGACACCACCGCGATGCGCGAACAGTCGGTGGAGCGCCGCCTGGAACCCGCGGTCATGCGCCGGCTCACCGGCGTCGCGGACACCCTCGAGGGCGCGGCCCGCGCGCAGCTGCTGGACGAGGACGTCCCGGCCCGGCGGATCCGGGTGCACCGGCGCGCGCACCTGCGCTTCGAAGGCACCGACACCGCGCTGCCGGTCGAGCTCACCGACCTGGACACGATGGCGGCGGCGTTCCGGACGGCGTACCGGCGCATGTACGCGTACCTCATGGACCGGCCGCTCATCGTCGAAGCGGTCTCCGTCGAGGCCGTCGGGCTGACCGACCCCCCGGACCTGTCCCTGCTGGGTGAGCCCGCCGGCCCGCCGGACCGCCCGGCCGCAGCACCGAGCGGCGCGACCCGCCTGTACACCGGCGGCGACTGGCAGCAGGTGCCACTGCACGAGCGGGAGCGCCTGCGCCCCGGCGACACCGTCGTCGGCCCGGGCGTCGTGGCCGAGGCCGACGCGACCACCGTGGTCGACGACGGCTGGCGGGCCGCGGTGACGAAGCTCGGCCACCTGCTCCTGGAACGGACCCGGCCGGGCGGCGACGCGGCCGAGGCGACCACCCGGGTCGACCCGGTGCTGCTGGAGATCTTCAACAACCTCTTCATGTCGATCGCCGAGCAGATGGGCGCCCGGCTGGAGTCGACCGCCCAGTCGGTGAACATCCGGGAGCGGCTGGACTTCTCGTGCGCGCTGTTCGACCCCGACGGCAGCCTCATCGCCAACGCGCCGCACATCCCCGTCCACCTCGGCTCGATGAGCGCCAGCATCAAGGAGGTCATCCGCCGCCGCGGCGCCGGCATGCGGCCCGGCGACGTGTACGCGATCAACGACCCGTACCACGGCGGCACCCACCTGCCCGACATCACCGTCGTCACCCCGGTCTTCGACGCCGGCCGATCCGGGGTGCTGTTCTACGTGGCCTCCCGGGGGCACCACGCGGAGATCGGCGGGCTCACGCCCGGCTCCATGCCCGCGACCAGCCGCGACGTCCACGAGGAGGGCGTGCTGTTCGACACGTGGCCGCTCGTCGAGGACGGCCGGTTCCGCGAAGAGGAGACGCACCGGCTGCTCACGGAGGCGCCCTACCCGTCCCGGAACCCGGCGACCAACCTCGCCGACCTGCGCGCCCAGATCGCCGCGAACGCCAAGGGCGTCGAAGAGGTCGGCCGGATGATCGAGCACTACGGCCTCGACGTGGTGCGGGCGTACATGCGGCACGTCCAGGACAACGGCGAGGAGGCCGTACGGCGCGTCATCGACGCCCTCAGCGACGGCGGGTACCGCTACGAGATGGACTCCGGGGCGACGATCGCCGTACGGATCACCGTGGATCACGCGGGCCGGAGCGCGACGATCGACTTCACCGGCTCGTCACCGCAGCTGGCGACGAACTTCAACGCACCCTCGTCGGTCGTCACCGCGGCCGTGCTGTACGTCTTCCGGACGCTCGTCACCGACGAGATCCCGCTCAACGACGGCTGCCTGCGCCCGCTGCGCATCGTGGTGCCCGCCGGTTCGATGCTCGCCCCCAACTACCCCGCGGCCGTCGTCGCCGGCAACGTGGAGACGTCGCAGGCGATCGTCGGCGCGCTCTACGCCGCGCTCGGCGTCCAGGCCGAAGGGTCCGGGACGATGAACAACGTGACCTTCGGCAACGAACGGCACCAGTACTACGAGACCGTCGCCTCCGGATCGGGCGCCGGCGACGGGTTCGACGGCGCCCCGGTGGTGCAGACCCACATGACGAACTCCCGGCTGACCGACCCCGAAGTCCTCGAATGGCGCTTCCCGGTGCTCCTGGACGGGTTCGCCGTCCGGCACGGCAGCGGCGGCGCCGGCCGGTGGCGGGGCGGCGACGGCGCGGTACGCCGCATCCGGTTCCTCGAGCCGATGACCGTCAGCACCCTGTCGGGCCACCGGCGGGTGCCACCGTACGGGATGGCCGGCGGCGCGCCCGGCGCCCTCGGCACCAACCGGGTGGAACGCGCCGACGGCAGCGTCGTCCACCTCGCCGGCTGCGGCTCCGTCGACGTCCAGCCAGGCGACGTCCTCGTCGTGGAGACCCCCGGCGGCGGCGGGTACGGCACCACGTGAGCGCGCGGCCCGTCGCACCCGGAGCCGCTTACGGGCGCGCTCCTTCTTCTCGTTGGGAGTTACTGCCATTACCCCTTTCGGCAGCGTCTCCCTGACCGTCGCGATCCCCGGTTCGATAGAGGCGTGCCTGTGCCACCGTGCACGGCCGACCCTCTCGATCGTGAATTTGGGGAATCTGATGGATGCGACGACCAGCCGCCCCCGCCGGGCGATTCTGCGAGGCGTCATGCTCGGTACCGCGGGAACAGCGGCCGGTGCGATCCTCGGCGCCTGCACCGGTTCTCCGGCGGCCGGCCCGGGGCCGGCTCCCGGCAGCGCGACGGGCAGCGTCCCCGCTTCATCCTCGTCGGCGGGCGGCAGGGTGCTGCTGGCCTACTTCTCCCGGGCCGGGGAGAACTACTTCAACGGCGGCCGTCGGCGCCTCACCGTGGGCAATACCGAGGTCGTGGCCGGGACGATCGGTGGGCTCATCGCCTGCGACGTGCACCGTATCGAGGCCACCGACCCCTACCCGGACGACTATGAGCTGACGGTCGCCCGTAACGTGCGTGAGCAGAACGAGAACGCCCGGCCGGTCATCGCGAACCCGGTGACCTCGATCGAACGCTACGACACGATCCTGCTCGGCAGCCCGATCTGGAACGTCCGGGCGCCGATTATCATGACGACGCTGGTCGAGGGCCTCAACTTCGCCGGCAGGACGGTCCACCCGCTGACCACGTACGCGATGAGTGGCCTCGGCACCACCGAGCGGGACTACGCCGTGTCGTGCCTCGGCGCGAAGCTGGGGGAAGGCCTCGCCGTGCGCGGCGAGGAGGTCGCCGATGCCGGGCCCGCCGTCGAGGCCTGGCTGCGCCGCATCGGCCTGCTCACCCGCTGACCGCGCCATCCGGCGATGAAGGGCTGCCGTCAGTGTCGCGCCGGGGCGGTGCCGGCCTCCTGCGTTGCGGCCCAGCTGGCGAGGAGTCCGAGGCCGTCGCCGGACGGTGTGCCCGGCTGTGCGGAGTAGGTCAGAACGGTCAGGGTCTCGTCACCGACCATCTCGAGCGCTTCGAAGTCAAGGTCCAGCTCGCCGATGGCCGGATGACGGAAACGCTTGGTGCCGTGACGGTGCACGTAAACGTCCTGGGCTGCCCACCAGCCCCGGAACGGCTCGCTGCGCATGGACAGCTCGCCGATCAGGTTCATCAGCTGCTGGTCATCGCAGTTGCGGGCGCCGGCGATGCGCAGCGCGGCGACCGCGGAGCGGGCGACCTGCGCCCAGTCCGGGTAGAACGCCTGCGCGTGCGGGTTGAGGAAGGTGAACCGCATCGAGTTCACCGGCAGCGTGGCCTGGGCGGCGAACATGGGCGCGTACAGGGCCATGCCCAGCGGGTTCGCGGCGAGGATGTCGAAGCGGTGGTTGCGCAGGAACGCGGGCACCCCGGTCATCGACTCGAGCACCCGGCGGATCGCCGGGCGGATCTCGGGCGCCTTGTCGCGGCGGGCACGGGCATGGGCCGGCTGAGGCCCGGCTGCGCGCGCCAGGTGGTGCAGATGCGCGGTCTCCGTGTCGTCGAGCCGCAGTGCGCGGGCGATGGCGTCCAGGACGCCGTCGGACACGCCGCCGAGGTTGCCGCGTTCCACGCGGGTGTAGTACTCGACGCTGACCCCGGCGATGGCGGCGACCTCGCCCCGGCGCAGCCCGGCGACGCGGCGGCTGCCGTACGCGGGAATACCGGCCTGCTCAGGGCTGACCTTTGCCCGGCGGGAGGTGAGGAACGCTCGTACCTCGTCACGGTTGTCCACAAACCCCAGGCTAGGCGCCTTGCCGAGCGTGAGGGGGTCACTGCCGGTACCCCTTTGCGTGGTGACTCCCGGAAGGCGGAACACCGCGGTTTGCTGACAGCAGGCCGGGTACGTCCTCGTGAAACGGCAGGGAAGGAAGCCTGTGGAACGGAAAGGAGCGCTCCCCATGTCCACCAATGCACGGTTGACACTGAACAACGGCGTCACGCTCCCCGCCATCGGATTCGGCGTTTTCCAGACCCCGCCGGACGAGACCCGCGACGCCGTCCAGGCAGCGCTGTCGGCCGGCTACCGGCACGTCGACACCGCTGCCGCCTACGGCAACGAGCGCGAGGTCGGCGAAGCCATCGCCAGGTCCGGCATCGACCGCTCCCAGGTCTTCATCGAAACCAAGATCTGGATCAGCGACTACGGCTACGACCAGACCCTGCACGGCTTCGACAAGAGCGCGGCCAAGCTGGGCGTCGACCAGATCGACCTGCTCATCCTGCACCAGGCCCTGCCGTCGGAGTTCGGCAAGACCCTCGATGCGTACCGCGCCCTGGAAAAGCTGATGGCCGGCGGAAGGGTCCGCGCCATCGGCGTCAGTAACTTCATGGTCGACCACCTCACCAAGCTGCTGGACAAGGCCACGGTCGTGCCGGCGGTCAACCAGATCGAGGTGCACCCGTATTTCCAGCAGCGCGAGGTCCAGGCTTTCGGCGCGCAGCACGGCATCCTGTCGCAGGCGTGGTCGCCGATCGGCGGTATCACGTTCTACCGCGACGGTGAGCACACCAGCACGCTGCGGGACCCGGCCATCGGGCGGATCGCCGAGGCGCACGGCAGGTCCCCGGCGCAGGTGATGCTGCGCTGGCACGTACAACAGGGCCGCTCGGCCATCCCGAAGTCCACCAAGCCGGCCCGCATCGCCGAGAACATCGACGTGTTCGGCTTCGAGCTCACCGGCGAACAACTCGCCGCGATCGACGCCCTGGACACCGGCAAGCGCGGCGGCCCCGAGCCGGAAGCCGTCACCCTGGAAAACTTCGGCCGCGAGATCCCCGAAGCCTGATGTCCACCAGCCCCGCTGTCCGCCCGGGCCGCGGGGTTTTCCACCTACGACGACGACGACATGGAGGAGACACCATGCGTACCGCGAAGCTCGGCGAACTCGAGGTCGCCCGGATCGGCCTCGGCGCGATGGGGATGTCGCACGGGTACAGCGGCGCCGGCAGCGACGACGCCGAATCGATCCGGGCCGTCCACCGGGCGATCGACGTCGGCGTCACCCTCATCGACACCGCCGAGATCTACGGCCCGTACGTCAACGAGGAACTGGTCGGCAAAGCGCTCCAGGGCCGCCGTGACCAGGTCGTGCTGGCGACCAAGTTCGGCCTGATCTCGCACACCGGCCGCGGCGCCGGGAAGCCTGACAGCAGCCCGGACAGCATCCGCCGCGCGGTCGACGGCTCGCTCAAGCGGCTCGGCACCGACCACATCGACCTGTACTACCAGCACCGCGTCGACCCGGACACCCCGATCGAGGAGACCATGGGCGCCCTTGCGCAGCTCGTGCAGGACGGCAAGGTCCGGTACGTCGGCCTGTCCGAGGCATGGGTCGGCACGATCCGCCGCGCGCACGCCGTGCACCCGGTGACCGCGCTGCAGTCGGAGTACTCGCTGTGGACCCGCGACCAGGAGCAGATCCTGCCGGTGCTGCGTGAGCTCGGCATCGGCCTGGTCGCGTACTCCCCGCTCGGCCGTGGCTTCCTCACCGGGGCCCTGCGCACCCCGGCCGACGTGGAGAAGCTCGACGACAGCGACTTCCGCAAGCACCACCCACGCTTCACCGGCGAGAACTTCCAGCGCAACGTGCGCCTCGCCGACCAGGTGAAGGCGGTCGCCGACCAGGTCGGCGTCACCTCGGGACAGGTAGCGCTGGCGTGGCTGCTCGCCAAGGGCGACGACATCGTGCCCATCCCCGGCACCAAGCGGGTGAGCCGGGTGGAGGAGAACGCCGCCGCGGACGCCGTCACACTCACACCTGGACAGATCGCGACCCTCGACGCGCTGCCCGTGGCCGAGGGTGACCACCACACCGACGAGCAGATGCAGCTGATCGAGCGCTGACCCGCGGGGCCGACCAGCTCCTCCGTCCGTCAGGTGTAGCCGTGGCGTTGGACGCGGTTCCGGGGCGGGGGCTGCCCGCTGACCGTCCACGTGACCGCTCGCCGGCGTCAACCTCCTGGAAGGACATGCGCGTGTCGGACAGCCGCCCGGACGTCGCCGCCCAGATCGATGCGCGCATCCACCGGTACGTGGATCACGACGACGAGCCGGCGATCCTCGGCGCCGAGTCGCTGGTACTGGCAGGTCGGGCGCTGGCGGATGCCGGCCGGGACGGCATGTCCACGCCTGCCTCGTGCGACCTGGTCAAGATGGTGGCCTGGCTGCGCTGGTTCCGGTATGAGGCGCTCCACCAGCGGTCCCCGGACGCCGGCACCGAGCGTGAGATCGCCGTGCGGCTGTTCACGATGCTGCTGGCCGTGGCACCGGAGCTGGTTCCGGACGGCCAACGGTCGGCAGCAGGCCTGCTCCTCGAGGCGGGCCTGGCACGTACACCCGCCGGCCGTGACATCGAGTTCGGCGAACTGCTGCTGAGAGCTGCCCAGGAAGGCGGTGGCCCGGCCGTGCTGGACGCGAGCATCGCCTGCTACGAGCGGGGACTCCGGTCAGCGAACGGCGCCGGCGGCGGGCTGGCCGGCTGGTACAACCTGGCCCTCGCGCTGACCCGCCGCTACGAGCTGGCCGGTGAGCCCGCAGACCTCGACGCGGCGATCAATGCGGCCCGGCACGCCCTGGCCGCGGCGTCGACGCGCCCGGCCGAAGAGGGCAATGTGTGGCAGAACCTCGGCGAGCTCCTGCAATGGCGTTTCGAGGCGACGGGCGACAGCGCCGACCTCGACGAGGCGATCAGCGCCAAGACCGCCGCGGTGCGCTGCGATCCCACCGACGCCGGGCGGTTGTCGAACCTCGGCATGGGGCACCGCACCCGGTACGAGCGTTCCGGGGATCCCGCGGATCTCGACCAGGCGGTCGCGTTCGGCCGGGCCGCCGTCGACGCGCTCCCGCCGGGCAGCCCCCACAGCGCGGCCGTCTGGTCGATGCTCGGTCTGGCGCTGACCGCCCGCCACGCACGCACCCACGACGACCGGGACGCCGCCGCCGCGATCACCGCCGGCGCGAACGCCGTCCAAGCGGCCGGTGCGGGCGACCCGGACCGTGCCATGTACCTGTCCAACCACAGCCTCGCCCTGCACAGCCGATACCAGTACACGCACGACGTCGACACCCTGCTGCGGGCGATCGACGCCTGCCGCCAGTCGATCGGTCACAGCACCGGCGCCGATCCCGGGCTCGCGGCGCGCCTGGCGAACCTCGCCGTCTACCTGATCGACCGGTACCGCACCGGGCGCGCCGACCACGGCGGTCTGCACGAAGCGATCGCGCTGCGCCGGCGCGCCGTGGAGCTCACACCGCGGAACGGGCCCGACCGCGACCGCTATCGCAGTGGCCTGGCCGACGCGCTCCGCATGCGGTACGAGCTGCTCGGGGACGAAGCGGACCTGGACGAGGCGATCGAGCTCGGCGAACTCGACCTGCTGCCATGACCCGCCAGCAGGTGGACGTCCCGCGCGGAATGCGGCTGGCGGTGACGAGCGCCGCGCTGCAGGCGCGGTACCAGCGGCGCGGCGACCGGACGGACATCGACAAGGCCATCGACTGCGGGCGGGCGGCGGTGGCCGCGCTCGCCGGCCACCCGAACGAACTGATGGCGTTGACCGCGCTCGGCATGGGACTGCGCATCAGGTTCGACCCGCAGGCAGCTCCCGGCGACCTCGACGAGGCCGTCGAGGTCCTGCAGCGTGCCGTCGATCTCACGCACCCCCATGACGCTCAGCGGCACGGTCGCAGGTTCAACCTCGCCGATGCCCGCTTCCAGCGGTACCAGGAAGGCCGCGATCCACACGGCCTGGGCGCCGCAGAGTCGGCGTTCGCCGAGATCGTGAGCGAAGCACCGGACCCGCAGTTGCGGGCGATGGCGTTGTCAGCGCTGGGCCTCGTGAACATGGCCAAGCTGCGGGACCGGCCGGCGGCTCCCCGTGCGGCGATCCTCGACACCGCCTTCGATTGCTGGCGCCAGGCCGCGGCCACGGGCGGCGCGGACGCGAGAACGCGCATCGTCGCAGCAACGAGGTGGGCGCACGCGGCGGCCGAACACCGTCGCGGCGCCGACTGCGCCGAGGCTGGCACGGCCGCGGCCGGGGCGTTGGAAGCCCTGGTCTGGCGCGGGCTGACCCGCCGCGGGCAGGAGCGCCATCTCGCCGTGTGGGGGACCGTCACCCGGGACGGCGCCGCGGCGGCGGTCACGAACGGCGGCGCGGCAGCGGCGGTGGGGCTGCTGGAACGAGGCCGGGCGGTGCTCTGGACCCAGCAGATCCGCCCGCGCGCCGCGGCCCACCGCCTGCGCGCAACTCATCCGGAGCTCGCGGACCGCCTCGACGCGATCCGTGTGCAGCTGGACGCCACCAGCGGCGACCTGGCCGTACCGGACTCCGGGCAGGACTGACCGCGGGTCAGGGCGTGGTCGGGGGGAACTCGTCCGCGCGGGAGAGGGACGACGGTGGGGTCTTGCCCAGGACGTCGCCGACCGCGGCGGCGAGGGTCACCAGCTTGTCGATCTGGAGGCCGGTCGACACCTCGGAACGACCGAGCATGAAGGCGAGGTCCTCGGTCGCGATGTTGCCGGTCGCGCGCGGGGCGAACGGACAGCCGCCGAAGCCGCCGACGCTCGCGTCCAGCACCTCGACTCCGTTCCGTACTGCCTCCCAGGCGTTGGCGATGCCCGTGTTGCGGGTGTCGTGGAAGTGGAACCGCAGCGCCGTGCCGGGGGCGGCGACGTCACGGACCAGCGTGGTGAGCGTGGCGACCTGGTAGGGGACGCCGACGCCGATGGTGTCGGCCAGGCAGATCTCGTCCGGGCGGGCCTCGGCCAGGCGGGCCGCGAGCCGCTGGACCCGGTCGGGGGCGACCTCGCCCTCGAAGGGGCAGCCGAACGCCGTGGCCAGGGTGACGGTCGTGAACAGGCCGGACGCGCGGGCCTGCTCGATCACTTCAAGGGCGGTGCCGATGCCTTCGTCGGTGGACATGTTCTGGTTGCGGCGGCTGAAGGTGTCGCTGGCGGGCACGACCACGTTGACCTCATCGACACCCGCGGCCAGTGCGCGGTCCAGGCCGCGGCGGTTGAGGACGAGGCCGCTCCAGCGCACGCCCGGGACCCGCTCCACGGTCGCCATGACGGCCTCCGCGTCGGCCATCGCCGGCACCAGGCGGGGGTGCACGAACGACACCGCCTCGATGCGGCGGGCCCCGGCGGCGACGAGTGCCGCGGCCCAGGTGACCTTCTGCTCGGTCGTGGCGAGGGTGCGCTCGTTCTGCAGGCCGTCGCGGAGCAGGACCTCGACGATCTGGACCGACGCGGGAAGCGCGGTCACCTCCGGCGCTGTGTCAGCCACGCCCACTCCTCACGAAGGTCAGTGGCAGCATCGTATACAAAACGACCTCCAATGCCTATAGTTTGCCGGTACTGGCGTTTGATTGCACACAATCGGGAGCGGTGAGCAGATGAGCCGGATGTCAGAGTTCGAGGGGCGATCGGGTGCGGAATACACGATGACCGTCGAGAAGGGCAAGATCCGCGAGTTCGTCGCCGCGGTCGGCTCGGAGCATCCGCTGTACTTCGGCGACGACCCGGTGTCGCCGCCCACCTTCCTGGCGTCGAGCGAGTTCTGGACCACCGACGCCAGCCCGCCGTGGGGCGGCGAAGGCCCCGACCTGTCCCGAGTCCTGCACGCCGGGCAGCGGTACGTGTTCCACGGGCCGCCGCCGCGGGCCGGCACCGTCCTGCACTGCCGGCAGCGCATCGACCGGGTGTACACGAAACAGGGCCGCCGCGGCGGCACGCTCGAGTTCGCGGACATCGTCACCGAGTACCGCGACGCCAGCGGGCGCCTGCTCGCCGAGTCCACCGCCACCCTCGTCGTGACGCAGCAGGCCCCCACGGCATCGGCACCGGCCGAATGACGACGCCGCGCCCGCGACCGGGCTCGCTGGAGCCGCTGGTCGAGGGCCCGCTCACCGTCACCGACTTCGTGCGCTACCAGGGCGCGTCCGGCGACATGAACCCGATCCACCACGACGCCGAGTTCGCCCGGGCGGCCGGGTTCCCGACGGTGTTCGCCGTCGGGATGCGGCAGGCCGGCGTCCTGGCCGCGTATGTCGGCGGTCACCTCGGCCCCGACAACGTCCGCCGGTTCGACGTGCAGTTCCGCGCGATCGCCTGGCCCGGCGACACCATCACGTACCGCGGCGAGATCACCGCCGTCGAGGAGACCGCGACGCACACGGTCTGCACGGTCGTGGTCACGGCGACCCGGCAGACCGGCGAGGTCCACCTCACCGGGACCGCCGTGTTCGAGGTTCCATAGATAGCCACCGCATCGCGGAAGAGCAAGGTCACAGCCGTTCGACGATGGTGGCGTTGGCCTGGCCGCCCGCCTCGCACATCGTCTGCAGCCCGTAGCGGCCGCCGGTCTGCTCGAGGTGGTTGACCAGGGTCGCCATGAGGCGCACGCCGGAGCCGCCCAGCGGGTGGCCCAGCGCGATCGCGCCGCCGCGCGGGTTGAGCCGCTCCGGGTCCGCCTCGAGGTCGGCCGCCCAGGCGAGGGGGACCGGTGCGAACGCCTCATTGACCTCGTAGGCGGCGATGTCGCCGATGGTCAGGCCGGCCTTCGCGAGGACCTTGCGGGTCGCCGGGATGGGCGCGGTCAGCATCATGACCGGGTCGTCGCCGGCCAGTGCGAAGGCGTGGAAGCGAGCGCGGGGCCGCAGCCCGAGCTCGGCCGCGCGGGTGGCGCTCATGATGAGCGCGGCCGCCGCCCCGTCGGTCAGCGGCGAGGAGTTGCCGGCGGTGATGTGCCAGCCGATCTGCGGGAACCGCTCGGCGGCGGCGTCGTCGTGGAAGGCGGGTCTGAGCCCGGCCAGGCCGGCCGGTGAGGTCGCCGGGCGGATGGTCTCGTCGCGCACCAGCGGAGCGTCGCGGCCGGGCACGTCCACCGGGACGATCTCGCCGGCGAACGCCCCGGACTCGGTGGCCGCCGAGGCGAGGGCGTGCGAACGGGCGGCGTAGGCGTCCAGCTGCTCGCGGGTGAGGCCCCAGCGGGCGGTCACCAGCTCGGCCGCGATCCCCTGCGACACGAGGCCGTTGCCGGCCAGGCGGGCGGCCACCCCGGGGCCGAACGGGTCGGCGCCGCCGACCATCGCGGTGCCCATCGGGACGCGGCTCATCGACTCGACCCCGCACGCCACGACGACGTCGTAGGCCCCGGCCATCACGCCCTGGGCGGCGAAGTGCATCGCCTGCTGGCCCGATCCGCAGGCCCGGTCGACGGTCGTGCCCGGCACGCCGATCGGCCAGCCCGCGGCCAGCACGGCGTTGCGCCCGATGTTGGCCGCCTGCTCGGCGGCCTGGCCGACGCAGCCGGTGATGACGTCGTCGATCAGCGCGGGATCGACGCCGGTTCTCGTGACGAGCGAGCGGAGCACGGTGGCCAGCAGGTCCACGGGATGCAGGCCGGACAGCGCCCCGCCGGGCTTGCCGCGGCCCGACGCGGAGCGGACGATGTCGACGATCACGGCGTCGTGCACAGCGGTCTCCTACTGCTCATGCCACTGCGCGACGGCCGCGGCGAGTTCGGGGCGCACACCCCAGGAGCTGACGACGTCGGCGGCCGAGGAGGTGTCCGCCGCACGGCCGAGGGGGAGGCTGGGCATCCCTTCGGTGAAGCTGCCGCGCGCCACCGCCTGGTCGTGCCGGGGCGCCTCGGCGAGGTTCAGCACCGGGGCGAGGCAGGCGTCGGTGCCGGCGGCGAGGGCGGCCCATTCGTCGCGGGCACGGGTGAGGACCGCTGCCGCGATCGCCGCCCGCAGCGCCGGCCAGCGGGCCGGGTTCTCCCGGTCCTCGCACACCTCTGGGCTGAGGCCGAGCAGGGCGGCCAGGGCCGCGAAGAACTGGGGTTCGAGGGCGCCGATTGCGACGTAGCGGCCGTCGGCGCAGCCGTACACGTCGTAGTAGGGCGCGCCGGTGTCGAGCAGGTTGCTGCCGGCCTCGTCCTGCCACTCGCCGTCGCGGCGCATGCCGTACAGCATCGAGGTGAGGTAGGTGGTGCCGTCGGTGATCGCCACGTCCAGGACCCGTCCCGTGCCGGTGCGGGCCCGTTCGAGGAGCGCGGCCAGCACCGCCGTGACGAGGTACATGCCGCCGCCGCCGAAGTCGCCGAGCAGGTTGGACGGGGGAGTGGGCGGCTGGCCCCGCCGGGCGGCCGCGTGCAGCGCCCCGGTGACGGCGATGTAGTTGATGTCGTGGCCGGCGGTGGTCGCGAGGGGACCGGTCTGGCCCCAGCCGGTCATCCGGCCGTAGACGAGCCGCGGGTTGATGTCGTGGCAGTCCTGCGGGCCGAGCCCGAGCCGTTCCGCGACGCCCGGGCGGTACCCCTCCAGCAGGACGTCCGCGGAGGCCACCAGCTCGCGCACGACCCCCAGAGTGCCGGGGTCCTTGAGGTTGACGCCGACCACGGGCCGGCCCCGTTCCAGGCCACCGCCGCCGGGCACCTGGCCGGGCCGGCGCAGCGCGAGCACGTCGGCACCCAGGTCGGCGAGCAGCATGCCGGCGAACGGCTCGGGTCCGATACCGAGCAGTTCCAGGACCCGTACACCGCGCAGCAGCGGCTCACCCATGACGCTGACCTTCCATGTCCGCGGCGGGCGGTGCGGCCGCGATGGCCGACCGGAGCGCCTGGTCGAGTTCGTCGAGGTCGTCGGGCTGGGTGAAGGCCGCCTCCAGGCGCCAGCCCGACGCGATGCCGACCCGCGGGCCGCGGATGTCGAAGACCTGGCCGGTGACGTCGCGCCCGCCCGGCCCGCAGAGCCAGGCGACGACGCGGGCCACCCAGTTCGGGTCGAGCTCCTCACGCCGCCGGTCGGTGATCTCACCCTCGTAGCGCAGCAGCGGTGCCTCGGTCAGCCGGGTGAGGGCGCTCGGGGCCACGCAGTTGACGCTCACGCCGTACGGCCGCAGCTCCTGCGCCGCCACGAGGGTGAACCCGGCGATGCCGGCCTTCGCCGCGGCGTAGTTCGACTGGCCGATGTTGCCGTACAGCCCGGAGGCCGAGGTCGTCGTGATCAGCCGCCCGTCGACCGGGTCGCCCGCCTTGGCGCGGGCCCGCCAGTGCGCGGCGGCGTGGTGGGCGATGGTGAACGTGCCCTTCAGGTGTACCGCGATGACGTCGTCCCACTCGCTCTCGGCCATCGACGCCAGCGTCCGGTCCCGCAGGATGCCCGCGTTGGCGACCACCACGTCGAGGCCGCCGAAGCGTTCGACGGCGAGCTGGACCAGGTCACCGGTCGCGGCGAAGTCGGTCACGTCGTGCCGGCTGACGGCGGCGGTGCCGCCGGCGGCCTCGATCTCGGCGACGACCGCGTCGGCGGGCCCGTCCCCGAGGTCGTTGACGATGACGGCGTGCCCGGCGGTGGCCAGCGCGATCGCGTAGGCCCGGCCGAGACCGCGGCCGCCGCCGGTGACGACGGCCGTCCGGCGGGCGCTCACCCGGCCACGATCCCGCGCGTCAGCAGGTCGGCCCAGGCCTCGTCGTCCACCCCGGCCAGCTCGCCGAGCACCGCGCGGGTGTGCTGGCCGAGGCTCGGGCCCACTGCGGCGACCTCGCCCGGCGTGCGGCTGAACTTCGGGACGATGCCGGCCATCGGGCCCGCGACGCCGCCGTTCGTCTCCGGCCGCAGCACCATCTGCCGGGCCGCGTACTGCACGTCGGCGAGCATGTCGGGCGCGGTGTAGATCTTCCCCGCCGGTACGCCGTGCTCGGCGAGGATGCCCAGCAGGTCGTCCGCGGTCCGTGAGGTGGTCCAGCCCTCGATCTCCTCGTCGAGGACGACCGAGTTGAGGCCGCGGACCTCGTGGTTGTCGAAGCGCGGGTCGTCGGCCAGCTCCGGGCGGCCCATGGCCCCGCAGAGCCGCCGGTACACCGCGTCGGCGTTGCCCGCGATCGCGATGTCGGCGCCGTCGGCGGTCTTGTACACATTGGACGGTGCCACGCCCGGCAGGACGCTGCCGGTCCGGGTGCGCAGCACACCGGCCCGCTCGTAGTCGACCATCGTCGACTCCATGAGCGCGGCGACCGCTTCGTAGATGGCGACGTCGACCTCCTGGCCGCGGCCGCTCTTCGCGCGCTCGACCAGCGCTGTGGAAGTTCCCACAACGGCGAACAGCGCCGCGAGGGAGTCGCCGAGGCTGATGCCGGTCCGGGCCGGGCGCGACCCGGCGTCGCCTGTGGTGAAGCGGATGCCGCCCATGGCCTCGCCGATGCTGCCGAAGCCGGCCTCGCGCGACCGCGGGCCGGTCTGCCCCAGGCCGGAGACGTGCACGACGATGATGCCGGGATTGATCGCGGCGAGGGCCTGGTAGCCGAGGCCCCAGGCGTCGAGGGTGCCGGGCCGGAAGTTCTCCAGGACGACGTCGCACCGCCCGGCGAGCGCCCGGGCCACCGCCTGGCCGTCCTCGTGCCGCAGGTTCAGCGCGACGGACTTCTTGTTCCGGGCGATGGCCGGCCACCAGAGGCTCTGGCCGTCCTGCACGACACCCCACCGGCGCATCGGGTCGCCCCCGCCGGGTGGCTCGATCTTGATCACCTCGGCGCCGTAGTCGGCCAGCAGCTGGCCCGCGAACGGGCCGGCGATGAAGCTGCCCAGCTCGAGGACCCGGATGCCCGACAGCGGACCCGAAGAACCGTGCTTCGTCACGATCGCTCTCCTGAATGTGCACAATCTAATGCCCGACGCCCGTAAAACTGGCCTCCTGGGCGCACTGGTCTGCACTATTGCACACAATCGGCGACTGCGGCACACTCCGAGCCATGTACGCCGCACACATCGCGCAGGCCCACCCGGACCGGTTGGCGATCATCATGGCGGGGGCCGGCACCCGGATCACCTTCGGTGAGTACGAGGCGGCGGCCAACCGGTTGGCCCATCTCTTCCGGCGCGCCGGGCTGCGCTTCGGCGACCACGTGGCGCTGCTCATGGAGAACAATCCGCGCCTGCTGGAGAGCGAGGCGGCCGCCGAACGCAGCGGCCTGTACTACACCTGCATCAACCACTACCTGTCGCCGGACGAGGCCGCCTACATCATCAACGACAGCGCCGCCCGGATCGTGGTCACGTCGGCGGCCAAGCTCGACGTCGCCCGGCAGCTCCCGCAGCGTTGCCCCGGCGTCGAGCGGTGGCTGATGGCCGACACCGACGACCCGCCGGCCCCGTTCGAGTCCTACGAGCGCGCGGTGGCCGGCCTGCCGGCGGAGCCGATCGCGGACGAGCAGCTGGGCATGGCGATGCTCTACTCGTCCGGCACCACCGGCCGCCCGAAGGGCATCTACCACCCGCTCGCGGAGGCGCATCCGTCCGAGGAGCCTCTCGGGTCGCGGATCCAGCGGGAGCGGTGGGGGCTGGACAAGTCCAGCGTGTACCTGTCGCCCGCGCCGCTGTACCACTCCGCTCCGCAGGGCAGCGTGTCCATGACGCTGCGGGCCGGCGGGACGTCGGTCATTATGGAGTCCTTCGACGCGGAGCGGTATCTCGACCTCGTCGCCGCCCATCGCGCGACCCACTCGCAGCTGGTCCCGACGATGTTCTCCCGCCTGCTGAAGCTGCCGCGGGAGCGCCGGCACGCCGCCGACGTCTCGTCGCTGCGCACGGTCATCCTCTCGTCGGCACCGTGCCCGCCGCAGGTGAAGCGCCAGATGATCGACTGGTGGGGCCCGATCATCCTGGAGTTCTACGCGGCGAGCGAGGGGATCGGCTACACGTTCTGCACCTCGCCGGAGTGGCTCGCGCACCCGGGCACCGTCGGGCGGGCCGCCATGGGCGAACTGCTCATCCGGGCTGAGGACGGGAGCATCTGCCCGCCGGGCGTGACCGGCACCGTGTGGTTCCGCGGCCCGGCCGGCTTCCAGTACTTCAACGACCCGGGCAGGACGGCCGCGACCCGCGACGCCGAGCTCGGCGCCAGCTCGGTGGGCGACATCGGCTACCTGGACGAGGAAGGCTACCTGTACCTCACCGACCGCGAGAGCTTCATGATCATCTCGGGTGGGGTCAACATCTACCCGCAGGAGACGGAGAACCTCCTCGTCACCCACGACAAGGTGGACGACGCGGCGGTGATCGGCGTCCCCGACGAGGACTTCGGGGAGGCGGTCAAGGCTGTGGTGCAGCTCGCGCCCGGCGTGGACCCGGGTCCGGAGACGGAGGCGGAGCTGATCGCCTTCTGCCGGGAGTCGATCGCGCACTACAAGTGCCCCCGCTCCGTCGACTTCGTCACCGAGCTGCCCCGCCTGCCCACCGGCAAGCTCTACAAGCGCAAGCTCAAGGACCAGTACTGGGCCGGACGGGAGACGCTGATCCAGTGAGCGAGGACCGATGGAGCGCGGAGGCGCTCCGGCGACACGTCGCCGACTTCATCCGCGACACCGACGGCACCGACCGCACCACGGCGCTGGGCGCCCAGTTCGACGCCGGCCTGGCCTGGGTCCACCGGCCCGCCGGCGCCGGGGGGCTGGGGATCGGCCCGGACCGCCAGGCCGAGGTGGACGCCGTGCTGTCGGCGGCCGGCCGGCTGGAGTCCTGGGAGCGCAACCCCATGGGCATCGGCATGGTCGCCCCGGCGCTGATGGCCCACGGCACGCCCGCCCAGCAGGCGCTGCTGCGGCCCATCTTCACGGCCGAGCACCTTTGGTGCCAGCTGTTCTCCGAGCCCGGCGCCGGGTCGGACATCGCCGGGCTGGCCACCCGGGCCGTGCGCGACGGCCCTGACGGCGCCGGGTGGGTCGTCGACGGGCAGAAGACGTGGACGTCGCTGGCCCACACCGCACGCTTCGGGCTGGCGCTGACCCGCACCGATCCCGACGCCCCGAAGCACGCCGGGCTGACCGCGTTCCTCATCGACATGCGCGCCCCGGGCGTGCAGGTGCGGCCGCTGCGGGACCTGACCGGGGGCACGCACTTCAACGAGGTCTTCCTGGACGGGGTCCGGCTCGGCGACGACGCGCGGCTCGGCGGCGTCGGCGAGGGGTGGAAGGTCGCCACCACGATGCTCGCGAGCGAGCGGGCCGCGATCGGCGCGTCCGTCGGTGAGCGCGGGTCGGGTGCCATCGCCCTGGCCGTCGACACCTGGCGCCGGACCGGCACCGACCCGCGCCGGCGGGCCGAGCTGACCCGGCTCTGGGTCGACGCCGAGGTGCTGCGCGTGGCCGCCCTGCGCGACCAGGAGTCCCGGGCCGAAGGCGGACCCGGCCCGGCCGCGTCCGGCCTCAAGCTGCGCCGGGCCCTGCTGGAGCAGCGCATCGCCCGCTTCGCGCTGGAGCTGCTCGGCCCCGCGGGGCTGGTCTACGACGCCGACGCGGTGCGCTCGGACGGCCCGGCGCCGCACGACCCGGTGTGGACGTGGCTGCAGTCGCAGGCCTACACGATCGCCGGCGGCACCTCGGACGTCATGCGCACGATCATCGGGGAGCGGTTGCTGGGGCTGCCCAAGGAGCCCGGCCTGCCCCGCGACACCGCCTGGTCACAGATCCCGCGGTGACCTTCCCGACGGTTGACCGGGCCGCCGCGACGATGCAAAACTGAAACTGACGTTAGTATCAACAATTCGCTCGATCTCCACCGGAGGTGGCACCCGTGTCCACTACGGCCCAGGCTCGGCCCAGCCGAGACTTCGCCCAGCAACGCCACGACGTCCGGCGGTTCGTCGACGACGAGCTCATCCCGCGGGAACCGATCCTGGACCGCAACGACGACAGCAGCACCGCGGCGATGGCCGAGCTGAAGAGCCTGGCCAAGGAGCGCGGTGTCTGGGCACTCGGGCACCCGGCCGCGATCGGCGGCGGCGGTATCCCGTTCATGGAATACGTCATGATCAACGAGATCGTCGGCCGTTCCTACTGGGGCACGGAGGCCCTCGGCACGCTGTCCTTCCAGGACTGCCTGATGCTGCTGGAGTTCGGCACCGAGGCCCAGAAGGAGAAGTGGATCCCGCTGCTGTTCGAGGGCGTGACCGGGCCGACGATCGGCATGACCGAGCCGGAGGTGGCCGGCTCGGACCCGACGCTGATCCAGAGCACCGCGGTGCTCGACGGCGACGAATGGGTGATCAACGGCCACAAGTGGTTCACCTCCGGGGCCAACAAGGCGATGTACACCACCGTCTTCGTCAAGACGGACCCGGACGCGCCGAAGCACCAGCAGTTCTCGATGATCCTCGTGCCCACGGACACGCCCGGCTACAACATCGAGCGGGTCGTGCGGACCATGGGCCACTACGGCGGCAATCACTGCGAGGTCCGCTACGACAACGTGCGGGTGCCTGCCGCGAACCTGCTCGGCCCGCGCGGCGGCGGCTTCGCGGTGGCTCAGGCGCGGCTCGGGCCGGGCCGGATCACCCACAGCATGCGCTGGCTCGGGCAGGCCCAGCGCGCCTTCGAGCTGATGTGCGAGCGGGCGTCGACCCGCTACGCGCACGGCTCGCTGCTGTCGGAGAAGGGTGAGATCCAGCGGTACATCGCCGAGTCGGCCGCCCACATCCAGGCGGCCCGGCTGATGACCCTGGACGCGGCGCGGAAGATCGACGACGGCCAGGACGCCCGGGTCGAGATCTCGCTGATCAAGTTCTTCGGCGCGCAGATGCTGCACGACGTCGTCGACCGCGCGCTGCAGGTGTACGGCGCGATGGGCGTCACCGAGGACGCCCCGCTGGAGCGCATGTACCGCGACGCCCGCTACGCCCGCATCTACGACGGCCCGGACGAGGTGCACCGGATGGTGGTCGCCAAGCGGCTGTTGCGCCGGTACCGCGACCAGGCGCCGTGGTCGGACGTCGTGCGCTGATCGCGGTCCTTGCCGAACCTCAGCCCGACCCGTTAGCTTATTCCTGATACTGACATCACTTTTAGGAAGTGTCATGACGACGAGCGAGCACACAACCAGCCCGGCGGACATCTCGCTCGCGCTGGCCGAGCGCCTGGCCGTGGCGATCGACGCCAACGACCTCGACGCCCTGCGCGACGAGATCTACACGCCCGACGTGGTGGTCTGGCACAACGACGACCAGCACGAGCAGCGCGTCGAGCAGAACCTCAAGGTGCTCAACTGGCTGCACCGCAAGGTCGCCAACAAGCGCTACGAGGAGGTGGTGCGCCACGCGACGCCGACCGGCTACGTGGAGCAGCACGTGCTGCGGGGCACCGCGCCCAACGGCACCGAGCTCGAGATCCCCGCGTGCCTGGTGGTGACGGTGACCGGCGGGCGGATCTCCCGCATCGACGAGTACCTCGACAGCCAGGCCGCCGCCGCGCTGCGGTCGTGAGCCGGCCGTGAGCCAGCTCAACGCCGCCGAACGCGAGCAGTGGCGCTCCTCGGTGGCGGCCGTGGTCGCCCGCTGCACCCCGAGCGGGAACTGGGACACGCTGTTCGACCTCGGTGTCGCCGAGACCGGGCTCGAGGACCTGGCGGTGGCGATCGAGGAGTGCGGCGCCGTGCCGGCCGCCACGCCGTTGCTGGGCCACATGTTCGGCCTGCGCGCGCTGCATTGCGCACCGGCGTCCCCGCAACGGGACCGGCTCCTGGCGGACGCGGTCAGCGGCCGGCACCGGGTCGCGCTCGTGCTGCCCGACGGCGGGTGCGGCTACGTGCTGGAGGGCGGCGCGGCAGACACGTTCGTGATCGCGACGGGCCCGGACCTGTTCGCGGTGCCGGCCGACGCCCCCGGCGTCGTGCGGCGCCCGCTGCCCACGCTCGACCCGTCACGCGTCCTGTGGCACGTCGAGCACGACCAGGCGGCGGCCACGCCGCTCGGCCGGGACGGCGACTGGCAGGCCGAGCGGCTGCGGTCCGAACTCGCCGCGCTGGTCGCGGCCGACTCCGTCGGCGGGGCCCGGGCCGCGCTGCGCGGCGCCGTCGAGTACGCCCGGCAGCGCATGCAGTTCGGCCGCCCCATCGGCTCGTTCCAGGCGGTCAAGCACCGCCTGGCCGACGTGTCGAGCCAGCTCGACGGAGCGGTGGCGGCGGTCGAATACGCGGTGCGCCGGCTGGATGCCGGCGCGCCGGACTCGGCGCTGGCCGCCGCGGTCGCGAAGCTCGCCGCCACCGACGCCTATCTGGCGGCGGCCGAGGGCGCGATCCAGACCTACGGCGGCATCGGCTTCACGTGGGAGCACCCCGCGCACATCCATCTCAAGCGGGCCCACACCAACGGTCAGCTCGCCGGCGGTGCGGCGCAGCACCTGGACCTGGTGGCCGACCGGGCCGGGATCGGCTCAATCAACTGAACCCTGGAGGCGCATCATGGCCGAGCGAGAATTCGAGATCAACGGCATCAACCACCTCGCGCTGGTGTGCAGCGACATGCGCCGCACGGTGGACTTCTACACCAACGTGCTCGGCCTGCCGTTGATCAAGACGGTCGAGCTGCCGAGCGGGATGGGGCAGCACTTCTTCTTCGACTGCGGCGGCGGCAACGCCCTGGCCTTCTTCTGGTTCCCCGGTGCGCCGGACAAGGTCCCCGGCGTGACCCATCCCGGCGCGCTGCCCGGGGTCGGCGACATCGCCAGCGCCGTCGCGTCGATGAACCATGTCGCCCTGCAGATCCCGGTCGACAAGTTCGACGAGTACCGCGAGCGGCTCAAGGCCAAGGGCGTGGAGGTCGGGCACGTCGTGTTCCATGACGACAGCCCGTCCACGATCGCGCGGCGCATGCACGACGGCGTCTACGTCGGCTCGCTGTACTTCTTCGACCCGGACGGCATCCTGCTGGAGTTCGCCGCCTGGACGCGGGAGCTGACCCCCGAGGACGTCCGCCACGAGCCGGCCGCGCCCGTGGCGGAGACCGTTGCGAACGCCTGAATCTGCTGTTCCCTTTTTCTGAAACTGATGTCAGTATCAGGCCCACACCCCAACCTTTCCTGGCCTTGATGGAGGCATTCATGAGGACGCTGCGGACCCGCCTCGCTGCGGCGATGCTTGTTCTGCCGCTCGCGTTAACCGCCTGCAGCAACGACAAGACCAAGTCACCCACCGCCGCCCCGGGCGGTGGCTCGACGGCCGGCAATCCGGTGAAGGTCATGCTCATCTACGACGAGACCGGTTCGGGCGCCGCCCCCGAGCTCGTCGACGGCGCGAACGCCGGCCTGGCCCAGGTGAACGCGAACGGCGGCGTCAACGGACGGCCGATCGAGATGACCGTCTGCAAGACCGGCAACGACCCGAACACCGCCGACAACTGCGCCCGCCAGGCCCAGAGCCTCGGGGTGGCCGCCGTCGTCGGCGAGCTCACCCTGCAGAAGGGCCACGAGAAGATCCTCCGCGAGGCGAAGATCCCGATCATCGGTGCCGTCACCTCCGGCACCGACCTGACGGAGATCGCGCAGTTCCCCCTCGACGGCAGCACCCCGATCCAGACCGCGTCACTGGCCAACGCGCTCGCCGCGCAGGGCTTCAAGAAGATCAGCATGGCCCGCATCCAGATCGACGGCGGCGGCGCGTTCAGCGGCTTCGCCAACCAGGGCCTCACGTCCGCCGGCCAGAAGATCCTCAACGACGTGCCCGTGCCGACCGGCGCCGCCGACATGGCGCCCTACGTCCAGGCCGTCCTCGCGGGCGGCACCGACGCCATCCTGACCGTGCTGCCCGGCACCGACTCGACCGCCTTCATCAAGCAGCTCAAGAAGGACGCGCCGAACATCGCGATCGGCATCATCGGCACCCAGAAGGAAAAGGTCGCCGACGCGCTCGGCGCGGCCTCCGACGGTCTCTACGAGGCGCTGGGCTACCTGCCGCCGTCGTACGAGAACACGGCCACCAAGAACTACGTCGCGGCCATGTCGAAGCAGGGGATCAGCGAGACGCGCGGCTTCCGCCTCAACGCCTACGCCGCCGTCCTCGCCTTCGCCGAAGCGGCCAAGAAGGTGCCCGACCCGACCAACACCGCCCTGTGGGACGCGCTGCCGACGATGAGCGGCATCGACATCGGCCTCACCCCGCCGATCCAGTGGCAGAAGGGCAACGTCGGCGGATACCCGCGGATCTTCACCTCCTGCGCGTTCATCGTGAAGTACGGCGGCGGCAAGGAACTCCCGGTGTACGACACCTTCCGCGACGCCTACACCGGCCAGAACTGCACCACTCCGCCGAAGAGCTGAGGATCGGGCCTCCACATGCTGACTGACGTGATCAGGTTCGCCGTACTCGGAGTCGGGGCCGGCGCGATCTATGGCCTGTCCGCCCTCGGAATCGTGCTGATCTACCGCGGCTCCGGAATCCTGAACTTCAGCCAGGGCGCGGTCGGCATGGTGGGCGCCTATGTCTTCTACCTGCAACGCGAGGCCGGCATGGCCACGCCGGTGGCGGCACTGCTCGCCATCGGCGTGGGCCTGGCCATCGGCGCGCTGATCCATCAGCTCGTCATGCGACCACTCCGGGACGCGCCACCGGTGTCCCGGCTCATCGCGACACTGGGCGTCTTCGCGTTCCTCTTCGGCCTCGGCCAGTACCTGTTCGGCGTGGGCAAAGCCAGGATCGTCACCTCGATCCTGCCGGACGGATCCACGACCGTGCTGCCGGGCATCCGGATCGGGACCGACCGGCTCGCCATCCTCGGCGTCGGCGTGGTCCTGGCCGTCGTGCTCACGCTCGTGTACCGCTCCACCCGCTTCGGCCTCGCCACCTCGGCCGTGGCCGAGAACGGCCGGGCCAGCTCGGCGCTGGGCATCTCCCCGGACACCATCGCGACCGTCAACTGGATGGTGGGCTGCGCCCTCAGCGTGGTGTCGGCCGTGCTCATCGTCAGCATCGGCACGCTGCAGGTGGAGAACCTCGCCATGCTCATCGTGCCGGCCCTCGCCGCCGCCCTGCTCGGCGGCTTCAAGTCCTTCCCGCTGACGATGGCCGGCGGGCTGCTCATCGGCATGCTCGAGTCCGAGGTCGCCTGGATCGGCACCCGCCAGCACGCCGACGGCTGGGGCCAGGCGGTGCCGTTCATCGTCATCATCCTCGTCCTCGTCATCTCCGGCCGTTCCCTGCCGCTGCGGGGCGAGGCGATCCAGCGCCCGCCCCAGCTCGGCACCGGCATCGTGCGCCCACCGGTGCTGATCGGCGCCGGGCTCGTCGCGCTCGGACTGCTGTACTTCGTGTTCCCGCCCGCACTGCTCGGTGCCACCGAGATCACCCTGGCGCTCGGCCTCGTCGTGCTGTCCCTCGTCGTCGTCACCGGCTACACGGGACAGCTGTCGCTGGCGCAGATGGCGCTCGCCGGCATGGGCGCCTGGATCGCCGCCCGCCTGGTCGCCGACCACGGCGTCCCGTTCTGGGCCGCGCTGCTCATCGGCGTCGTGGGCGCGGTCCCGGTCGGCATCATCGTCGGCCTGCCGGCGCTGCGGACCCGGGGCATGAACCTGGCCGTGGTGACGCTGTGCCTGGCCGTGGTGCTGGAGCACCAGATCTTCTCCTCGACCGAGCGCACCGGCGGGTTCACGGGCATCAACGTGGGCTCGCCGAAGATCTTCGGCATCGACATGGACACGTACTTCTGGCCCAGCCGCTACGCGATCTTCTGCCTGGTGATGTTCATCCTGGCCGCCCTGATGGTCGCGAACCTCCGGCGCGGCCGGGCCGGCCGCCGCCTGGTGGCCGTCCGGTCGAACGAGCGCGCCGCGGCCAGCATCGGCATCAGCGTCGCCCGCGCCAAGATCTTCGCCTTCGGCATCTCGGCCGCCCTGGCCGCGGCCGGCGGCGTCCTGCTGTCCTTCCGCCAGCCCAACGTGACGTTCGTGCCGACGTACACCGCCTTCCAGTCCATCTTCGCGGTCGTGTTCTCCATCATCGGCGGCATCGGCTACCTCGTCGGTGCCGTCATCGGCGCCCTGTACGCCCCGGCCGGACTGCTCTCCGGGGTGATCTCGCAGCTCTTCCCCGGCACCGCGTTCGCGCAGTTCATCTCGCGCAACGAGGTCGGGCAGATGATCCTCGGCCTGACCCTGCTCATGGTGCTGCCGCAGCTGCCCAACGGCCTGGCCACGCAGCGGCTACCCGGGTGGATGGTGCCCAAGTGGGTCCGCGCCCGCGGCGGCCGCCGGGTCCGCCGCCGGGACGTCGCCGAACTGGGCGGGGAGACCACGTTCAGCGTCGTCGAACGGCCGGTGGACGTCAGCGGCCTGACGGTGCGCTTCGGCGGCGTGACCGCGCTCGACGACGTGGCGCTCAAACTCGTGCCGGGCCAGGTCCACGGGCTCATCGGGCCCAACGGTGCGGGCAAGACGACCCTGATCGACGCGTTGACCGGGTTCGTGGACGGCCCGGGCGCCACGATGACCCTCGACGGCCAGGACATCAGCCGCTGGCCGGCCCAGCGCCGGGCCGCGGCCGGCATCAGCCGCTCCTTCCAGAGCCTCGAGCTGTTCGAGACGATGACCGTCCGGGAGAACCTGCTCGCCGCGTGCGACCGGCAGGACTGGCCCGCGTTCGTGTCCAACCTCGTCGTCCCCGGCCGGGAGCGGTACTCGCCGGCCGCGCTCGCCGCCATCCGCGAGTTCCACCTGGAGGACGACCTCGAACGCAAGCCCGACGAGCTGCCGTACGGCCGCCGCCGGCTGCTGGCCATCGCCCGGTCCGTCGCCACCGGCGCCTCGGTCCTGCTGCTCGACGAACCGGCCGCCGGCCTGGACGACACCGAGACCGCCGAGCTCGGCCACCTCATCCGCCGGCTCGCGACCGAGCTGCGGATGGCGGTACTGCTGGTCGAGCACAACGTGTCCGTCGTGCTGGACGTCAGCGACCAGGTGTCGGTCCTCAACTTCGGCAAGGTGATCGCGTCCGGGACACCCGCGGAGATCCGCTCCGACCCGGCCGTCATCACCGCCTACCTCGGCACCCAGGACACGGCCGGCGATGCCGTGCGGCCCGGCCCCGCCGAGGTGACCGAGCGCGCACCGGCCCCCGCGGCCAAGGCGCCCGCGGACGGCGAGCCCCTCATCGAGGCCCGCGGCCTCAGCGCCGGGTACGGCGACCTCGCCGCGCTGCGGGACCTCGACCTGGTCGTGCGGCCCGGTGAGATCGTGGCCCTGCTGGGACCCAACGGCGCGGGCAAGACCACCACGCTGCTGACCCTGGCGGGGGAGCTGAAACCCCTCGCCGGGACCGTGCACTGGCGCGGCCGACCGGCGTCGGCCCGGCTGCACCGGCGGGCCCGCGAAGGCATGGCCTTCGTCCCCGAGGAACGCTCGGTGTTCATGCAGCTGAGCACCGCGGAGAACCTGCGGCTCGGCCGGGGTGCGCGCTCGCTCGCGCTGGAGACGTTCCCCGAGCTGACCCCGCTGCTGGACCGCCGGGCCGGCCTGCTGTCCGGCGGCGAGCAGCAGATCCTGACCCTGGCCCGGGCCCTGGCCGGGCGGCCCGCCCTGCTGCTCGCCGACGAGCTCTCGCTCGGCCTGGCGCCCCTGGTCGTCGACCGGCTGCTGCGGGCCATCCGGCGGGCCGCCGACGAAGGGCTCGGCGTCCTGCTCGTCGAGCAGCAGGCGGCCCGGGCCCTGGAGGTCGCCGACCGGGCCTACGTCCTGCGGCGCGGCCGGGTGATCACCGCCGGGACCTCGTCCGAGCTGGCCAGGGACTGGTCGAACCTGGAGCGGTCCTACCTGAGCGAGGTCGCGAGTGGATGAGTCCCCGGCCCGGGCACCGGACCCGGCCCGCGTCCTGCCGGGCCTCATCCGCCGGCGGGCCACCGAACTGCCGGACCGGGACTTCCTCATCGACGCCGAGCGGGGCCCGGTCACCTACGGCGCGTTCCAGCGGCGGGTCGAGCAGTTCGCCACGCTCCTGCGCGAGCAGGGCGTCGGCCCGGCCGACCGGGTCGCCGTCCTGCTGCCCACGTGCGTCGACGAGCAGGCGCTGTGGATCGCGTGCGGCTGGCTGCGCGCGGTCCAGGTGCCGATCAACCCCGCCTACCGCGGCGAGATGCTCCGGCACGTGCTGCACGACTCCGGGCCCCGGCTGATCGTCACGGTCGCGGCCCGCGCCGAGGAGCTGCGGCACGCCGCGGACGCCGGCGCCGCCCTCGTCGTCCTGGAGATCGGGCAGCCGCTGCCGGACGACCCCGCGGCGCTGGCCGGGCTGGACGACCCGAAACCGTGGGACACCGCCGCCGTCATCTACACCTCCGGCACCACCGGGCCGTCCAAGGGCGTGCTCACGCCGTGGGGGCAGCTCACCACCGGCATCGAGGCGTTCGACGACATCGGCCCCGGCGACCGGCTCTACGCGCCGTTCGCCGCGTTCCACCTCGGCGGCAAGGTACCGCTGCAGATCGTCGCGCACTGGGGCGGCTCGTTCGTCTTCCGCGACGGCTTCAAGACCGACCGTTTCTGGCCGGACGTCCGTACGCACGCCTGCAACCGGGCCTGGGCCTTCTACGCGATGGCGAACTTCCTCTGGCAGCAGCCGCCGCGCCCCGACGACCGCGACAACCCGGTCGAGAGCATCACCGGTGGTCCGCTGCTGCCCGACCACGCCGCGTTCGGGCAGCGGTTCGGGCTGCGGATGCGGACCAACTACGGGATGACCGAGGCCGGCTGGCCGATCGCGACCGGCGACCACGTCGTCGACCACCGCAGCTGCGGCCGCGCCCGGGACGGCTACGAGCTGCGCATCGTCGACGACTTCGACACCGAGGTCCCGGACGGCCACATCGGCGAGCTGATCGTCCGCGCCGACCGGCCGTGGACGATGAACATGGGCTACCTCGGGCGGCCGGCCGACACCGCCCGGGCGTGGCGCAACGGCTGGTACCACACCGGCGACGCCTTCCGCCGGGACGAGACGGGCAACTACTACCTCGTCGACCGGGTCAAGGACGCGGTCCGGCGCCGGTCGGAGAACATCTCCTCGTTCGAGGTCGAGTCGATGGTCACCGCCCACCCGGACGTCCTGGAGTGCGCCGCGATCGGCGTGCCCTCCGACGACGGGGAGGAAGAGATCAAGATCTGCGTCGTCGCCATGCCGGAAGTGAAGCTCGAAGCCCCCGCCCTCGCCGAGTTCCTCGCGGCCACCATGCCCAGGTTCATGGTTCCCCGCTACATCGAATTCCTCGACGAGCTGCCGAAGACCCCGACCAGCAAGGTGCGCAAGGTGGAACTCAAACGCGACCCGTTCACCGCCGGCACCTGGGACCGGGTGACCGGCCGATGACCGCCCCGACCGTCGACGCGATGCTCGCCGAGGTACTGGACGGGCCGGTGACCGGACTGGAGCGGCTGACCGGCGGCTCCTCCCGGGAGGTCTGGGCGTTCAAGGCCGCGGACCGCAAACTCATCCTGCTGACCGATCCCCCCGGGGAGCGACGCGGCGGCGGCGCCGCGTTCGAGGCCGGCGTCATCCGCGCCGCCCGCACCGCCGGCGTCGCCGCGCCCGAGGTGATCGCCGTGGTGCCCGGCGGGCTAGTCCTGGAGCGGCTCGCCGGCGAGACCGTGCCCCGCCGGATCCTCGACGGGCTGACGACCGGCCCGGCCGGGCCGCGGCTGGCCCGCCAGTGCGGCGACGCACTCGGCCGGCTGCACACCGTCGATCCCGGCGCGGTGCCGGACCTGCCGGACGAGGACCGGCTCGTGGAGTACCGCAGCACGCTCGACCGGCTCGACCCCGACCGGCCGGTGCTCGAACTCGCCTACGCGTGGCTGCGGGAACGGCAGCCGGCACAGCGCCGCACCGCCCTGACCCACGGCGACTTCCGGCTCGGCAACTTCGTGGTCGGCGCCGACGGCCTCGTCGGGGTCCTGGACTGGGAGTCGGCCCACCGCGGCGACCCCCTGGAGGACCTGGGGTGGATCGCGGTGCGCAGCTGGCGCTTCCGCGGGCCGGGCACGATCGGCGGCTTCGGTGGCGTGCCGGACTTCCTGGACGCGTACCGGGCCGCGGCCGGCGTGGACGTGTCCGACGCCGACTTCGCGTGGGCGGTCGTGCTGGGCACCTGGATCTGGGCCGTCGGCTGCCTGCAGCAGGCCGACCGGCACCTGTCCGGCACCACCCGCTCGATCGACCTGGCGCTGGTCGGCCGGCGGGTGGTCGAGGTGGAGCACGACCTGCTGGGACTGCTGCGGTGACGACGGGAGAACAGATGACTGCCCACGCGGCGGTGCCCGACCACGACGACCTGCTGACGGCCGTCGTGGAGACGCTCGGCGACGAGCTCCTGCCACAGGTCAGCGGACGCGGCCGGTACCTGCTCAAGGCGTGCATCGCCGCGCTGGAAACCGTGCGGCGGGACCTGACCGCCGGACCCGAGCGCCGGCACGTCGATCAGGCGGTCTTCGCGGAGCTCGGCGTGCCGGACGAACGGGCCCTGGTCGCCGAGATCAGGGCCGGCCTCGCCCCGGAGCGCTTCGCCCAGGTCGTCGCGGCGCTGGGCCGGCGCACCGACGTCGAGCTGCGCGTCCTCGGCCGCGGTTAGCCATGGTCCTCCGGGCGCCAGTAGATGGCGTGGTACCAGATGCTGGCGAGCGAGTCGATCGCGGCCTGCTCGTCGACGACGGAGCCGGCGTTGTCGCCGCCCTGGGCCAGCCACACGTAGCAGGACAGCTCCAGCATCGACGACAGCGCCGACGAGGTCATCCGCACGTCGATGCCCGGGCAGTAGCCGTCCTTCTGCGCCTGTTCGACGCCCCGGACGATGAAGTCGATGGCCGACCGCCGGATCTCCCGCCAGCTCTCCAGGAACGCCGGGTCGGCCATCGACGCCTGGAACACGCCGCTGAGCGCGCCGAGACGGTTGCGGTAGGTCTCCCAGAAGATGGTGATCGCCAGCCGGATGGCCTCCTCGGGCGGGCGACCCTCCTGGTAGGGCACCGAGATCTGGGCCCGGGTGTCCTCGTGGAAGGCCTGCGCGAGGGCGGCGAGCACGTCGGCCTTGTCGGTGAAGTAGTTGTAGAAGCTCGCCGACGACCGGCCCGCGGTGCGGGCGATGTCCTCGACCTTGGTCAGCAGGTAGCCGCGGGCCGCGAACTCCTTGTTGGCCGCCTCGAGGAACGCGGCCGCCGTGCGCGCTCCCTTCGTGTACTGGCGTGGCATCCCGCTCCCGCTTTCCGTCGTCGATCCACGATCTGAGATCTAAAAGTGATATTAACATCAAGTTTATCGCCCGATTTCGGGCGTCTCGCGAACGCCGCCGACGCCCCGATGACCGGCCCGAACATCGAAGGAACCGCATGATCGAGACGCGCTTCACCCGTGAGTTCGGCGTCCGGCACCCCATCGTGCAGGGCGGCATGCAATGGGTCGGCCGGGCCGAACTGGTGGCCGCCGTGGCCGACGCCGGTGCGCTCGGGTTCATCACTGCGCTGACCCAGCCGACACCCGAGGACCTCGTCAAGGAGATCGCCCGCTGCCGGGAGCTCACCGACCAGGAGTTCGGCGTCAACCTCACGATCCTGCCCGCGATCTCGCCGCCGCCGTACGCCGAGTACCGCGCCGCGATCATCGAGTCGGGGATCCGGATCGTCGAGACCGCCGGGTTCAGCCCGGCCGAGCACATGCCCGCCTTCACCGCCGCCGGCATCAAGGTGATCCACAAGTGCACGAGCGTGCGGCACGCGCTCAAGGCCGAGTCGCTCGGCGTGCACGCCGTGAGCATCGACGGCTTCGAGTGCGCCGGCCACCCGGGCGAGGACGACGTCCCCGGGCTCATCCTCATCGCCGCCGCCGCCCGCCGCGTCTCGATCCCGATCGTCGCCTCTGGCGGGATCGCCGACGCCCGCGGCCTGGTCGCCGCGCTGGCGCTGGGCGCCGACGCGGTGAACATGGGCACCCGCTTCATGTGCACCGTCGAGGCCCCGGTGCACGAGAACGTCAAACGGCGCATCGTCGAGGCCGGCGAGCTCGAGACCACCCTGATCTTCCGCACGCTGCACAACACCGCACGCGTCGCGACGAACGCCATCAGCGGCGAGGTCGTCTCGATCCTGCGCGCCGGTGGCGAGTTCGCCGACGTGCGCGAGCTCGTGGCGGGCGTCCGGGGCCGCGAGGTCTACGAGACCGGCGAGCTGGACCGCGGGCTGTGGACCGTCGGGCAGTCGCAGGCGCTGATCGACGACATCCCGACCGTGGCCGAGCTGGTCTCCCGCATGGTCGCGCAGGCCGAGGACCTGATCAGCACGAAGCTGAGCCCGCTGGTCGTGGGACGATGACGGACGCGGTACGGGTCAGCACGGACGGCCCGGTCACGACGGTCACCCTGGCCCGCCCCGACCGGCTCAACGCCCTCGACCTGGACGGCATGCGGCTGCTCGGCAGCCGGCTGCGGGCCGAGGCCGCCTCACCCGGGGTGCGGTGCATCCTGCTCACCGGGGAGGGACGGGCCTTCTGCGCCGGCGCCGACGTCTCCCCGGCCGGGGCCGCGACCGGCGGCGCGGACGGCCGCGCGATCGTCGCCGCGGCCAACGACGTGGTCCTCGCCGTGGTCCAGGCCGGCATCCCGGTCGTCGCCGCCGTGAACGGGCCGGCGGTCGGCGTCGGCGTCTCGTTCGCCGTCGCCTGCGACGCCGTCATCGCCGCCGACACGAGCTGGTTCCAGCTGCCGTTCGTCAAGATCGGGCTGCTGCCCGACGGGGGCGCGACCCACCTGCTCCCCGCCGCGATCGGGCGGGTGCGGGCGGCACGGATGGCGCTGTTCGCCGAGCGCGTGCCGGCGCCGACGGCACTCGCGTGGGGCCTGGCCTCCGACGTCGTCCCGGCCGCCGACCTCCTCGACACCGCCCGCGCCCTGGCGGCCGGGACCGCCGGCGCGTCACGGGAGGCGCTGCGCCGCACCAAGCAGGCCCTCCGGCGGGCCCACGCCGACGAGCTCGCGGCGGCCATGCGGCACGAGCTCGACGACCAGGGTGAGCTGCTGGACGGCCCCGACTACGCCGAGGGCCTGACCGCGCTCCGGGAGCGCCGGGCACCGGTCTACCCCGCGTAGGGGCGTTCGCGTCCACGCGGGGTAGGGGCGTTCGCGTCCACCCCGCGTCGAGGCGTTCGCGTCTACCCCGCGTAAGGGCGTTCGCGGCGGAGCTCCTCGCGGGCGATCGTGCGGCGGTGGACGGCGTCGGGGCCGTCGACGATGCGCAGGACCCGCGCCCACGCGTAGAAGTACGCGAGCGGGGTGTCGTCACCGACCCCGGCGCCGCCGAAGACCTCGATCGCCCGGTCGATGACGGCGGTCGCCATCGCCGGCGCGGCGACCTTGATCGCGGCGATCTCGGTCCGCGCGCCCTTCGCGCCGTGCCGGTCGATCAGCCACGCCGTCTTGTACACCAGGAGCCGCGCCTGGTCGATGTCGATGCGCGACTGCGCGATCAGCTCCCGGACCACGCCCTGCTCGGCGAGCGGCGCGCCGAACGCGACCCGCGACTTCGCCCGGCCGACCATGAGCGCGAGGGCCCGCTCCGCCATGCCGATCGCCCGCATCGCGTGATGGATCCGGCCCGGCCCGAGACGGGCCTGCGCGATCGCGAACCCGTCGCCCTCCGCGCCCAGCAGGTTGGCCCGGGGCACGCGGACGTCGCGGAACACCAGCTCGGAGTGGCCGTGCTGGTCCTGGTAGCCGAAGATCGGCAGGTGCCGGACGATCTCGAGCCCGGGGCTGTCCCGCGGGACCAGGATCATGGTCTGCTGCCGGTGCGTCTCGGCGCCGGGGTCGGACTTGCCCATCACGATGAAGATCTGGCACCGCTGGTCGGCGACGCCGGTGATCCACCACTTACGGCCGTTGATGACGTAGTCGTCGCCGTCCCGGACGATCGTGGTCGTGATGTTGGTGGCGTCAGAGGAGGCGACGTCCGGCTCGGTCATCGCGTAGGCCGACCGCATCGTCCCGGCCAGCAGCGGCTCCAGCCAGCGCCGCTGCTGCTCGCCGGTGGCGAAGCGGTGCAGCGTCTCCATGTTGCCGGTGTCCGGGGCCTGGCAGTTGATCGCCTCCGGGGCGATCACCGGCGACCAGCCGGAGACCTCGGCGACGGCCGCGTACTCCACGTTGCTCAGCCCGGACAGCTCGGGCAGGAACAGGTTCCACAGCCCGCGCCGCCGGGCGGAGGCCTTCAGATCGTCCATCACCGGCGGGTACGCGTGCGGACCGTGCTCGGCGAGATAGCCGGCCCACACCGGCTCCGCGGGGAAGACCTCCTCCCGCATGAAGTCCCACATCCGCCCGACGGTCTCCTCCGCCTTCGGCGAGAGCGCAAAATCCACGGTGTTTCAGCCCTTCCGGTCCAGTACGGCCAAGCCCTCCACGGTGATCCGCCGCACCTCGTCGTCGAGATCCCCGAACGTCTGCCCGGCCATCGCCCCGGCCGCGGCCCGGGCCGCCACCCCCTGGGCGATGACGGCGAACTTGAAATGCGCGAACGCCTCGTAGAACGCGAGCTCCGCCAGGTCCGTGCCGGTCCGGCGGGCGTAGCGCTCGGCGAGGTGGGCGCGGCCCGGGAACCCCGCGTCGCGGGTGATCGCCGGGGTCAGCAGCGGCTCCGGCTCGCCGGGCTCCCGCCAGTAGAACAGCAGCATGCCCAGGTCCGCCATCGGATCGCCGAGTGTCGACAGCTCCCAGTCCAGGACCGCCCGGACCCGCGCGGGGTCCCGCCGGTCGAGCAGGCAGTTGTCCAGCCGGAAGTCGCCGTGCACGATCGTGGCCCGCTGGGCGGCCGGCACCGCCTCGGCCAGCCGCGCACCCAGCTCGTCCAGGGCGGGCAGGTCATGGGTCTTCGACGCGTCCCACTGGCCGCGCCAGCGGCGCAGCTGCCGCGCCATGAACCCGGCCGGCCGGCCGTAGTCGCCGAGGCCGACCGACCCGGGGTCCACCCGGTGGAGGTCGGCGAGGACGTCGACCAGCGCGTCGGCCATCGCGACCCGGTCGGCCGGGTCCGGTGCGTAGCCCGCGGGCAGCGCGTCCCGGACCACGTGACCGTCGACCTTCTCCATCACGTAGAACGGCACGCCGAGCAGCTCACCGGTGCGGTCCTCCAGGAGCACCCGCGGCACCGGCACCGGCGTCGCGGCGAGGGCCCGCTGCACCCGCGCCTCGCGGCCCATGTCGTGGGCGCTCGGCAGCACCTCACCGGTCGGCGGCCGGCGCAGGACCACCGACCCGGCGGGACCGGCGAGCTCGAACGTCAGGTTCGACTTCCCGCCCGCGATGAGCGTGACGTCCAGGTCGCGCCAGCGGTCGTCGCCCAGGGCGCCGGCCAGCAGCGGCCCCAGCCGGTCGGGGCGCACCAGCTCGCGCACCGGTTACCGGCCTTCCCAGACCGGCGCCCGCTTCTCGGCGAAGGCGGTCGGCCCCTCGACGGCGTCCCGGCTGCCGAAGATGACGTCGGCCGCCTCCTGGTTGACCGCCCACGGCTCGTTCTGCGACCACTGCGGGTCCCAGTCCGAGCCGGACTCCGCCACCTGGTACATGACCCGTTTGGTGTACTGCACCGACAGCGGCGCGTTCGCGGCGATCCGCCCGGCCAGCTCCATGGCCTCCGCGAGCGCGGCCCCGGGCCGGGCGACCACGTTGACCAGCCCCCATTCGGCGGCCTCCTGGACGTCGACGGCGTCGCCGGTGAGCGCCATCTGCAGCGCGCGCTTGATGGGGATCTGCCGCTGCAGCCGCACCACGCCGCCCGCGGCGGCCATCAGCCCCCGCTTGACCTCGGGCAGGCCGAGCTTGGCGTCCTCGGCCGCGACCACGAGGTCGCAGGCCAGGGCGATCTCGGTGCCGCCGCCCATGGCGTAGCCGTTGACGGCCGCGATGAGCGGCTTGTCGATCCAGTGCCGGACGAACCCGGCGAAGCCCCATTCCGGGTGCCCGGGCGCGGCGAGCGACCGCCCGGCCGCCAGTTCCTTGAGGTCGGCGCCGGCGCAGAAGGCCCGGCCGTTGCCGGTCACCACGACGACCCGCACCTCGGGGTCGGCGGCGGCCCGGTCCAGCGCCTCCCCGACGGCGGTGGACAGTGCCGCGTTGACGGCGTTCAGGGCATCCGGCCGGTTCAGCCGGATCACGGCGATGTGCCCGGTCCGCTCGTACAGGGCGGCCGGTTCGACGGTCGTGGTCATCGGGTCTCCAACACGTCGCGGGCGATGATGTGCTTCATGATTTCGGTCGTGCCGCCGTAGATGGTGGTGACGCGGGTGTCGGCGTACGCCCTGGCGATGGGGTACTCCCGCATGTATCCGTAGCCGCCGAACAGCTGGACGCAGCGGTCGACGAGGCGCTTGTGCATCTCGGTCGCCCACCATTTCGCCTTGGCCGCGTCGACCGCGTTGAGCTCGCCGCGGTTGAACCGCAGCACGGCGTCGTCGACGTACGCCTGCGAAACCTCGAGCTCGGTCAGCATCTCGGCGATGGCGAAGCGGGTGTTCTGGAACGACGCGACGGGCGCGCCGAAGGCCTGCCGGGACGTGACGTAGTCGATGGTCCAGCCGAGCGCGGCCCGGGCACCGGCGCAGGCGGCCACCGCGATCCCGAGCCGTTCCAGCGGCAGGTGGCTCATCAGGTACTGCAGTCCCAGTCCGGGTTCGCCGAGCACGTTGCCGGCGGGGACGACCGCGTTGTCGAAGAACAGTTCCGCGGTGTCCTGGGACCGCAGGCCGACCTTGTCGAGCTTGCGGCCGCGCTCGAAGCCGGGCGTGTCCCGCTCCACGACGAGCAGGCTGAACGCCCGGCTCCGGGCGCCGGGGTCCGGATCGGTCCGCGCGACCACGATGACGAGGTCGCTGTGGATGCCGTTGGTGATGAACGTCTTGGCGCCGTTGAGCACCCAGGTGTCGCCGTCGCGCCGGGCCGTCGTCCTGATGCCCTGCAGGTCCGATCCGGTGCCGGGCTCGGTCATGGCGATGGCGCCGACGGCCTCGCCCGAGCAGAGGGCGGGCACCCACCGCCCGGCCTGCTGCGGTGTGGCCAGGTCGAAGAAATACGGCAGCACGATGTCGGCGTGGGCGGAGAACCCCGAGCCCAGCGACGTGGCACCGACCTTGGCGAACTCCTCCATCATCGCGCAGCGGAAGCCGAAGTCGCGCAGGCTTCCCCCGCCGCCGTGCTCCTCGGGCGCGTTGATGCCCAGCAGCCCCTGCCGCCCGGCCTCCAACCAGGGCTCGCGCGGGATGATGCCGGCGTCGTCCCACGCCTCGACGTGCGCGGTGACGTGCCGGCTGAGGAACTCCGCGACGGTGGCGCGGAACGCCTCGTGGTCGGCGGTGAAGAACGGGCGGCGGGCCCACAGGTCCTTGCTCATGGCGTTACAGGCGCTCGATGACGGTGGCGTTGGCCATGCCGCCGCCCTCGCACATGGTCTGCAGCCCGTAGCGGCCGCCGGTGGCCTCCAGATGGTTGAGCATCGTGCCCAGCAGCCGGGTGCCGGAGGCGCCGAGCGGGTGGCCCAGCGCGATGGCGCCGCCCCGCGGGTTGAGCTTCTCCAGGTCGCCGCCGACCTCGGCCAGCCACGCCAGCGGCACCGGGGCGAAGGCCTCGTTCACCTCGTAGGCGTCGATGGCGTCGATGCCCAGGCCGGCCCGCTCCAGCACCAGCCGCGTGGCCGGGATCGGCGCCGTCAGCATGAGCAGCGGGTCGTCGCCGGCCACCGCGAACGCGTGGAAGCGGGCCCGCGGGCGCAGGCCGAGCTTCGCGGCCACGTCCTCGGCCATGATCAGCGCCGCGGAGGCGCCGTCGGTCAGCGGCGAGGAGTTGCCGGCCGTGATCCGCCAGTCCACGTCCGGGAACCGCTCACGCATCTCGGGAACGTCGAAGGCGGTGCGCAGCCCGGCCAGGCTCTGCGGGCTCGTCGCCGCGCGGATCGTCTCGTCCGCGGCGAACCAGCGCTCGCCGTCCTCCCCGACGTCGACCCGCACGATCTCGTGGTCGAACCCACCGGCGGCCGCGGTCTCGGCCGCGAGGCGGTGCGACCGGGCGGAGTACTCGTCGAGCCGCTCCCGCGACAGCCCCCACTTCTGGGCGATGAGCTCGGCCGAGACGCCCTGGTTGACCAGCCCCTCCGGGTAGCGCCGGGCGAGCCGGGGCCCCTGCGGGTCCTGGCCCATCGAGGAGACGCCCATGGGCACCCGGCTCATCGACTCCACCCCGCCGGCGACGACGATGTCGTAGGCCCCCGCCATCACGCCCTGGGCGGCGAAGTGCACCGCCTGCTGGCTGGAGCCGCACTGCCGGTCGATGGTCGTGGCCGGCACCGACTCCGGCCAGCCCGCGGCGAGCACCGCGGTGCGGCCGATGTTCAGGGCCTGCTGGCCGGCCTGGCCGACGCAGCCGGTGATGACGTCCTCGACCCGCACCGGGTCCAGGCCGTTGCGCTCGGCGAGGGCGCGCAGGACGGTGGCGTACAGGTCGACCGGGTGCACGCCGGACAGCGCCCCGCCCGGCTTGCCCTTGCCCGAGGGGGTCCGGACGATGTCGACGATGACCGCTTGACGCATGACTGCTTCCTTTCCGTCGGGGGGAGTGGCCGGACCGGGTCTAGCGCGGGCTCATGCGGATGGCGCCGTCGAGCCGGATGGTCTCGCCGTTGAGCATCGGGTTGGCGACGATCGCGGTGACCAGCTGGGCGTATTCCGCCGGGCGGCCGAGCCGGCTCGGGTGCGGCACCTGGGCGCCGAGCGAGTCGCGGACCTCCTGCGACAGCTGGCCCAGCAGCGGGGTCTCGAAGGTGCCCGGGGCGATGGTCACGACGCGGATCTTCAGCGAGGCGAGGTCGCGGGCGATCGGCAGCGTCATGCCGACGATGGCGCCCTTGGACGCCGAGTAGGCGGCCTGCCCGATCTGGCCATCGAACGCGGCCACCGACGCGGTGTTGACGATGACCCCGCGCTCCTCGCCGGCGATCTCGTGCCCGGCCATCGCCGCCGCGGCCAGGCGCAGCACGTTGAAGGTCCCGATCAGGTTGACCTGGATGACCCGGTTGAAGTCGGCCAGCGGGAACGGCCCGTTCTTGCCGACGGTCCGGAACGCGTTGCCGATGCCCGCGCAGTTGACCACGACGGACAGGCCGCCGTCGTCGTCGGCGAGCGCGACCGCCGACTGCACCGCGTCCTCGTCGGTCACGTCGGCGCCCGCGAAGCGGACCGCGTCGCCGAGCTCGTCGAGCCGGCCGCGGTCGGCGGTGGGCAGGTCGAGGGCGACCACCCGGGCGCCCGCCGCGACGAGGGCCTCCACCGTCGCCAGCCCGAGCCCGGACGCGCCCCCGGTCACCAGTGCCTGCTTGCCCCGGACATCCATGCCATGACCTCCACGCCGCTGCACTTAGTTAGCGATCGCTAAGCTAGCGCCCGAGTGACCCGAGTGCAATGATTCGTGACCTACTTAGCGAGCGTTTGCTCAGCGCCTTCGCGGCGCTCTACGCTCTCCCGCACGACGCGGACAGCGCCGCGGACAGGGACACGGACGGCGATGCGGACAGAGACGGGGATGACCGTGAGCGACAAGGCTGCCGACTGGCGGGAGTACCCCGCGCTCGAGCTGTCCCCGCTGCTGGCGCTGGCGCTGGACGAGATCGTCGAGCACGGCTACGACGGCACGTCGGTCCGCAAGATCGCCAACCGTGCGGGCGTCACCGTGCCGGCGCTGTACTACCACTTCGAGAACAAGCAGGCCATGCTCCGGGAGCTGCTCGACCACGCGATGCGGATCGTGCTCACGCACGCCCGGGCCGCGCTCGACGAGGCCGGCGGCGACTGCACCGCCCGGCTCAGCGCCCTGGTCGAGGCCATCGTCCTGTACATGGCGCACCATCGCGACCTGGCGTTCCTGGACTCCGAGCGGCGCAGCCTCACCCCCGAGAACCGGGCGGACTACGTCGCGCGGCGCGACGAACTCGAGCGCGAGCTGCGCGACACGATCCGCGGGGGAGTGCGGCAGGGCGTCTTCCGCACCCCGTATCCGGACGAGTGCGGCCGGGCGATCCTGTCGATGTGCCAGGGCGTCGCCGGCTGGTATCGGCCGGGCGGCCCGGTCGACGCGCCCACCATGGCCCGGCGGTACGCCGACCTCGCGCTCGCCACCGTGCAGTACCACGACCAGAACGAGGACCAGAACCAGGACCAGGACCAGGAAGGGGCGCCATGACCGGCGGACCACTCGACGCGTTCCGGCTCGACGACCGGGTGGTGGTCATCACCGGCGCCAGCTCCGGGCTCGGCCTGGGCTTCGCCCGGGCGGTCGCGGCCGTCGGCGGCATCCTGGTCCTCGGCGCCCGGCGCGCCGACCGGCTCGACGCGGTGGCCGGCGAGCTGCGCGCGCAGGGGGCGACCGTGCTCACCCGGGCCACGGACGTGACGTCGCCCGAGCAGTGCCAGGCCCTGGTCGACGCGGCGGTGGCGCAGTTCGGGCGGGTCGACGTGCTCGTCAACAACGCCGGCCTCGGCGGCTCCGTGCCCGCCTCGCGGGAGACCCCCGACGGCTTCCGCCAGGTGGTCGACGTGAACCTCAACGGCTCGTTCCTGATGGCCCAGGCCTGCGCCCGGGTGATGCCGGCCGGCTCGTCCATCGTCAACGTGGCCAGCGTCCACGGCGTCGCGGCCTCACGCTTCCCGGGCGCCTCCTACGCCGCGAGCAAGGCGGGCGTGATCGGGCTGACCCGCGATCTGGCCCAGCAGTGGTCGCGCCGCAAGGGCATCCGGGTCAACGCCCTGTGCCCCGGCTACTTCGCCAGCGAGATGACGGCGACGGGCGAGGACAAGCTCCGCGAGATGGTCGCCGAGCACAGCCTCCTGGGCCGCTTCGGCGAGCAGCCCGAGGTCGACAGCGCGCTGCTGTTCCTGGCCAGCCCGGCGTCGTCCTACGTCACCGGCACCACCCTGCTCGTCGACGGCGGCCTCTCGGCGACGATCTGAGCCGGCGGACGGCGGGAGCTTCGCCCTGCGGCGCGGCCCGCAACCAATAGACTCGGCCGGACCCATGCCGACGAGTGTTTCCGGGAGTGCCGATGGCCAAGGCGGCCGAGACGGCGTACGAGGCCATCCGCGCCGGCATCCTGTCCGGCGAGTTCGACCGCGGGCAGCGCCTGCGCGAGGAGGAGCTCGCGGCGCGGGCCGGGGTGTCGCGCACGCCGATCCGCGAGGCGCTGCGCCGGCTGGACGCGGAGGGCCTCGTCGAGTTCACGCCGAACCGCGGCGCGCGGGTGGTCGCGTGGTCGGAGCAGGAGCTCGCGGACAACTACGAGGTCCGGGCCATGCTCGAGAGCTACGGTGCCCGGCTGGCCGCGGAGCGCATCACCGACGAGGAGCTCGACGACATCGCGCGGATCGCGGCCCGGATGGCCACGCTGAGCCGCAAGGGCGCAGCCGCCGCCGATGAGCTGACCGTGCTCAACGGCGACTTCCACCGCGCGATCCTGCGTGCCTCCCGGCACACGCAGCTGGACAGCATCGTGCGCGGCATCATGGACACCCCGCTGATCTTCCGCACCTTCCAGCGGTACGGCGGCGAGCGGATGCGCACGAGCGTGCGGCAGCACGCCGAGCTGGTCGAGGCGCTGCGGGCCCGCGACGGGGTGTGGGCCGAGGCGGTCATGCGCGCGCACATCCTGGCCGCGCGCTCGACCATCATGCTGTCGCTGCGCGACGAGGAGGACGGCGACTGACGCCGGCTACGGCTGGGCCCGCCCCGACAGCCAGCCCGCCAGGGTCTCGGCCACCGCGTCGCGGGCGCCGTCCGGCTCCACGAAGTAGTGGTCGCCGGGCAACGTCACGAACTCCTTGTCCGCCGTCGCCGCCCCGTCGTACAGGCCCTGCGCGTCGCTGGGGAACACCCCGCTGTCCGCGTCCGGCTGCACCACGAGGGTGGGCAGGTCGAGCCGGGCCAGGTGCGGTGCGGCGACGCAGTCGGACTCCTGCAGGCTGAACATGTTGAGCCAGGTGCGCATCGTGTTCACCATGCCGACGCCCAGGACGCCGTAGTTGGCGCGCTTGGGATCGCCGAAGTAGCACATCGGCGTCGGCCGCTTCGACGGGTCGATGCTCGCGTCGACGTAGCGGGGGTCGGCCCACGTGCGGCCCATCGTGAAGATCCGGTTCCGGGCCGGCCGGTCCCGCGCGGCGTCGAGCTGCTCCTTGCACCACGCGGTCAGCCGGTGGTTGCGCTCGATCTGGGCGGCCCGGTAGCGGGCGAGGAAGTCCTCGGAGTAGGCGCCGCCGTGGCGCGGGTCGTACATGTCGAGGTCCGCCTCGACCGAGTTCGGGTCGGTCTCGTCGAGCATCGACGGGTCCATGGTCCGCGTGATCCATTCCGGCCGGCCGGGGTGGGCGGCCAGGAACACCATCAGGTCGCCGGGCGGTAGGTGCAAGGCCGGCTCGAACACCTTGGACCGGCCGTACGACGGGCGGATGTTCGGCTCGCGGGACTGCGAGTGGTACGCCGCCATCAGCGAGCCGCCGCCGGAGTTGCCGAGCAGCACCACGGTCTCGACGCCGCGGTCGCGCAGCAGCTGCACGCCGGCACCGATCTCGGCCAGGGCGTGGTCGAGGCTGAAGAGGTGCTCGGCGCCGCGGAAGCGGGTGTTCCAGCCGAGGAACCCGTAGCCGCGCTCGGCCATCCGGGTCGCCATGTAGTGCTCGCTGAAGTCGACGTTGTAGTGCGAGGCGATGAACGCCGTGCGCGGCCGCCGCCCGGAGGGGGTGTAGTAGATGCCCTGCAACGGATGGCCGCCGGCGCCCGCCCGGCCCACGGCCGGCGACGGAATCCCGATGAACTCTCGGTCGATGGTGGTCATGCGGGGTCCTCCCCGGACTCGATGGGCCATGGTGGCAGGTCGGTCGACGGCCGGCCGGTCCAGACGGGCCGCCGGCGGTGCAGGAAGGCGTCGACGCCCTCGCGGGCGTCGGGACGGTCCAGGAGCGTCTCCATCACCAGCCGTTCGGTGTGGGCGTGCTCGAACGGGCCGGCGTCGGCCGTCTCCCAGAGCAGGCGTTTGGTCGCCGCGACCGCGACCGGCGCGGCGTGCTCGACGATCTCGCGGGCGAGGGCCAGCGCGCGCGGGAGGACCTCCGCTTTCGGCAGCGCCGCCGCGGCCAGTCCCCACGCGGCCGCCTCGGCGCCGGTGAAGCGGCGGCCGGTGAGCAGCAGCTCCTGGGCCCGGCCCAGGCCGACGTGCCGGACCAGGTTCCAGTGGCCCATCAGCTCCGCGGTCACGCCGAGCCGCACGAAGGGCAGCGCGAGCACGGCGTCGTCGGCGACGAACCGGACGTCGCACTGCATGGCCAGGGTGAGCCCGAGGCCCACGGCCGCGCCCTGGATCGCCGCGAGCACCGGCTTGCGGACCTGGTACGGCGCGATCCACGCGGGGCCCGGGCGCTGCGCCTCGGCGCCGCCGAAGCCGTCGCCGGTCATCTCCGAGCCGGCGCAGAAGGCCCGCCCGGCGCCGGTCAGCACGACCGCCCCGACCTCGTCGGCGGCGTCGCACCACCGCAGCGCGGCACTGAGCTCGTGCAGCATCGTGCGGTCCACCGCGTTGAGCCGGTCGGGCCGGTCCAGGGTCACCGTGGCGACGCCGTCGCCGGTCTCGCACCGGATCCGCGTGAGCTGTTCGGGCCGCTGCGCGCCGGACGTGTCGGCCCAGGCGAACGTGTGCTCCTCGTACCTCACGCGCTGGTGTCCGCGGGGTACGCCGCCGCTTCCGGGTCGTAGCCGTGCGGCCCGAACCGGTGCAGCCCGGTGAGCACCTCGCCGGACTCGGTGATGCCGGCGGTCTCGCGGGCGAGCGCCTTCGCCGTGTCCATGTCGAAGTGGTTGGTGACGACGACCTTCTGGGCGTAGAGACCCCCACCGGCCTGGATCACCGTCACGTGCTTCCAGCCGCCGTAGGCGTCGGCGGTGAAGTCGCGGATCGTGTGGAACAGCCGCATCCGGTACTCCGCCTCGACGCCCTCCATGGTGCGCATGTACTTGCGCAGGTCGGCCTCGGTCTCCGGGTTGTTCAGGTCGCGTAGCGACGGGGCCGTGAGCACCGCGCCGCCGGCGATGTCGTGCAGGTGGCGCACCATGGTGCTGAACTGCGCGGCCGCGTGGTACTTCGCCGCGTTGGTGAACAGCTCGTCCGGGGACGCCCAGCCCTCCGGGGTGAAGGTGGCGTGGGTCATCGCGGCCTCGAACCCGGCCCGGATCAGCGTCGCGTAGACGATCATCTCGGCGATCTTGTCCTTGATGTGCCCGATCCGGGTCAGCCCGTTGGCCTCGGAGACCAGCTGCGCGAGCCCCACGAGCGTGTCCGCGAGGCGCACGTAGCTGCCGACGCTGCCGAGGCGCTCCCACAGGCCCAGGGAGTGCACGAAGGTCGCCGAGTGCTCCAGCTCGCCGGCCAGGAAGAGCCGCTCGTTGGGGACGAAGACGTCGTCGAAGACGATGAGACCCTCCGTCATCACGTGCCGGGAGCTGTACGGGTAGAAGTCCGGGTCCAGGTCGGGCCGCGGCGCGAAGGAGGCGTTGATGACCCGGACCCCGGGCGCGTTGACGGGCACCGCCGCGGCCACGCTCCAGTCCTCCTCGCCCGGCTTCATCCGCTTCGTCGGCATGACCATGAGGTCGTGCGCGACCGCGGCCGAGGAGATGTGCAGCTTCGCGCCGCGGATGACGACCCCGTCGGGTGCCCGGTCGACGATGCGGACGTACAGGTCGGGGTCGTCCTGCTTGCCCGGGGACAGCGCCCGGTTGCCCTTGGCGTCGGTGATCGCCTGCACGATGCGGATGTCGCGGCGCTTGCTCTCCTCGAAGTAGGCGAGGGCCCGCTCGGCGTACTGCGGCTGCTGCGACCGCATCCGGCTGGCCGCGGTGAGGACCATGAGCAGGCCGTTGGCCGTGGAGATGGTCGGGAAGTCCCAGTGCAGCTGCCGCTGCTGGGTGTCGCGCAGCTCCTCGACGGAGGTGGGGATGAAGAAGTACGGGCCGTGGACGTCGTCGCCGGGCTGGTAGTGCTTGTCGTAGCCGAGCGCCGCGGCCTGGGCTGGTCCTTGCAGCAACGGCTCGGCGGTCACGTCGGGCACCGAATGGCCGTTGACGAAGATCCGGCGGCCGTCGCGCAGGGATTCCAGGTACTGGTCTCCGGTCAGCATCAGGACGGCTCCTCTGTACATGGGACTGGTTGATTCACGAGATCTGGCCCTCTGCCAGGAGTTCCCGCAGCCGGAGCTTGTCGATCTTGCCGGCGGGGTTGCGGGGGAAGGACTCGACGACGACGATGCGCTGCGGCACCTTGTAGCTGGCCAGCCGGCCGCGGCAGTGTTCCTTCACCTCGGCCGCCGACGGGGACGGGTGGCCGTCGCGCAGCGCCACGACCGCGGTCACCACCTGGCCCCAGCGCGGGTCCGGCTCGCCCACGACCGCGATCTCGGCCACGGCCGCGTGCCCGCCGACCACGTCCTCGATCTCGACGGGGTAGACGTTCTCGCCACCCCGGATGATCATCTCGTCGGCCCGGCCGGCCAGGTGCAGGAAGCCGTCCGGGTCCTTCCAGGCGAGGTCGCCGGCGACGAACCACCCGTCGCGGACGGCCCGGGCGGTGAGGTCGGGCCGGTCGAGGTACCCGCTCATCACCGTGTCGCCGCGGCTGGCGATGACCCCGATCTCCCCGTCCGGCACCTCGGCGCCGTCCGGATCGAGGAGCCGCACGTCGCAGCCGAACGCCGGCCGGCCGATCGTGCCGAGCAGCCACTCCTCACCGGCGAGTGCCCGCCGGTGATCCTCCGGCCGCAGGACCAGCTGACCGCCGGCCTCGGTCCCGGCGCCGAACCCGTTGTGCAGGTCGCAGCCGAAGACCTCGACCATGCGCCGGACGACCGAGGTCGGCATGGGCGCGCCGCCGTACATGATGGAACGCAGGCCGGAGAAGTCCGCCTCGGCGAGCTTCGGGTGCTCGAGCAGCTGGATGATCATGCTGGGGACGAGCAACGCGTGCCGCACACGCCCGGAGCCGAGCCAGGACAGCGCCAGATCGGCGTCCCACTGCGGCATGACGACGGACGCCCCGCCGCGGGCGACGCCGTAGAGCAGATGCCCGAACCCGCCGGCGTGGAAGAGCGGCGCCCCGGAGTAGATCAGGTCACCCGGCCGGAGGCCGAGCTCCAGGATCCCCGACTGCGTGACCGCCTTGATCATCCGCTGGGACTGCAGCACGCCCTTCGGGGTGCCGGTGGTCCCGCTGGTGAAGGAGATGCTCAGGATGTCGTCGTCATGGGTGACCGCCGAGAGCTCGCCACCGTCCGGCCCGGCGGCGAGGAACTCCTCGTAGCCCGACTCGAACGAGACGGCGACGCGGAGCCCGCAGTCCTCGACGACCTCCTGGTACCGGGCGCTGTGGAAGATCACCTGGGCGCCGCTGGCCGCCAGCACCGTGCGGATCTCCGCGGGGGAGAGCCGGAAGTTGAGCGCCACGTATGTCGCGCCCAGCTTCATGCAGGCCAGCAGCACCTCGACGTACTCGGGCGAGTCCACCGCGAGGAGGGCGACCCGGTCGCCGCGGCCGACCCCGATCTGCCGCAGCGCCCGGGCGAGCCGGGTGATCCGCTCCTCACCCTCGGCGTACGTGCGGGTCCGGCCGTCCGCGGCGACGAGGAAGTCGGCCCGCGGCGTGAAACGCGCCTGGACGGTGACCCAGTCACCCGGCGCGAGCCCGGAGAGCTGCATGGGGGTACCTCCTCATCCTCGACGGTCGCCGGACTCGCAGACGACGTGCATGCGCACCTCGCCGCCCCGCACCCACCCGTGCCGCCGGGCGTGATCGACCATGCCGTCGAACTCGCCGCGCCACCGCTCGTCGCCCGCCCGCTCACCGGCCAGCCGCAACAGCGTCTGCGTGGTGACCACGACGTGGCCCTCTTCTTCGCGTCCCCAGACCCCGATCGCGGCGCCGTCGACGACGTGCGCGCTCAACCGCCGCAGGTCGTCGAGGTCCACGAGGGTGACGCCGCCGGGCTCGACCCGCAGGATCATCGGGCAACCTTCCCAGCGTAGAACGAGGCCAGCTGGGTGTCCTCGCCGTGCGCGGCGAGCACGGACGCGGTCAGCAGCCGGGGCTGCTGGCCCGTGGAGTCCAGCAGCTGCCGGTTCGACACGGCCCGCCGGTAGTACAGGTGGGCCGGATGCTCCCAGGTGAACCCGATACCGCCGTGCAGGTGGATCACCTCGCGGGTGATCTCGGCGGCGACCCGCCCGCAGTACATCCGCGCGACGGCCAGCCCGGCCAGCGACTCCGGCCGCCGGCCGATCGCGTCGTTGTGCTGCACCGAGCGCACGGCCACCGACAGCGCGGACCGGGCCCGCTCCAGCGAGACCAGCAGATCGGCGCACTTGTGCTTGACCGCCTGGAACGAGCCGATCGGCCGGCCGAACTGGGTGCGCACCTTGACGTACTCGACCGCCATCTCCAGCGCGCGCTCGGCGGCGCCGACACACTCGGCCGACATGCCGAGGATCGCGCCCTGGCGGATGGCGGCCACCCCGGCACGGGCCCGGTCCTGCTCCGCGAGCAGCTCGGCCCGGGCGCCCGTCAGGCGTACTGTGCCCATGCGCCGGGTCAGGTCGAGCGCCTTCAACGGGACGACCTCGACGCCGGGATCGTCCGCCTCGACCCAGAAGAACGCGTGGTACCCGCGATACTCGGCGAGCACGAGCAGGGCGTCGGCCGCGGTCGCGTCGACCACGCAGGGCAGCTCGCCGCGGACCTCGAAGTCGCCGTCGGCCGCGGCCTTGGCGTGCGGGTACTCCAGCGGGAACGTCTCCTCGATCGGCAGCACCGGCACGGCGACGAGCTCACCGGCGGCGATCCGGGCGAGCCGGTCCCGGTTGGCCTCGTCGTCGGCCAGGGCCACCAGCGCCGCGGCCACCAGCGACGTGGTCAGGAACGGACCGTCGTCGAGGGCCCGGCCCAGCTCGGTGTGGACGGCGACCTCCTCGGCCAGCCCCATGCCCGCGCCGCCGAACTCCTCGGGAATCCGGACCCCGGGCAGCCCCAGCTCGCTCGCCTGCCGCCGCCAGCGGTCGCGGTCGACCCGCCGGGCCGCGTCGGGGTCGAGGGAACCGCCGCGCAGCGCCGCTCCAGGATCTCGCTGCAGGTGGGCACGGACCACCTGGCGCAACTGTTCGATGTCGTCCATTGCCTAAGCACTCTTCTCGCTGGCCGGGCGCTCCTCGCGCGGAAGACCGAGCACGCGCTCGGCGAGGATGTTGCGTTGGATCTCGTCGCTGCCACCGGCGATGCGGTGCGACGGCGCGCTGAGCAGCAGCTGCGACCACGAGTACGTGCCCCAGGCGCCGGTGTCCGCGACCATCCGGTAGCCCAGCAGGCGGGCCGCGACGTCGGAGTAGTACTCCATGTCGGAGGTCGTCATGAGCTTGACCACCGAGCCCGGCGCGGGTCCGCCGGCGTCCCGCAGCCGCGTGGCCGTCTCGTGCAGCACCTGCTCGCGGGCCCAGCACTCGGCCAGCAGGTCCTGGATGGCCGGGTCGTCGATGGCGCCGGTCGAGCGGGCCAGGGCGAACAGCCGGATGACCGGCTCGATCATGATCCCGTTGTGGGCCCGGCCGAGCACGGACCGCTCGCTGCCGACGGTCGTCATGGCGATGTTCCAGCCACCGTCGACCGGCCCGAGCCGGCGGGAGTCGGGCACCCGCACACCGTCGAGGAACACCTCGTTGAAGTGTTCGGAGCCGGTCACCTGGCGCAGCGGCCGGACGTCGATCCCGGGGGAGTCCATGTCCAGCAGGAACATGCTCAGGCCGCGGTGCCGGCTCTCGGGCGGTCCGGTGCGCACGAGGAGCTCGCCGAGCTTCGCGACGTGCGCGAAGGACGACCACACCTTCTGGCCGGTGACGATCCAGTCGTCGCCGTCGCGGACCGCGGTGGTGCGCAGGCTGGCGAGGTCCGAGCCGGCCTCCGGCTCGGAGAAGAGCTGGCAGCAGATCAGGTCGCCGCGCCAGATCCCGGGCAGGAACGCCCGCTGCTGCTCCTCGGTGCCGTGGGCCAGGATGGTCGGCGCCACGATCCCGTGGCTCACCATGTACGTCGAGGTGGACGGCACCTCGTACTGCGCGGCGATGCCGGCGACCAGCTCGACGTAGTCGTGGCCGAGCCCGCGCCCGCCGAGCGCCGTGGGGCCGTCGAGCCAGGCGAGCCGGGCGTCGAACAGCTCGCGCTGCCACCGCTGGGCCTGGGCGACCTCGGCCGCCTCGTCCTCCGGCTGGGTGAGCCCGACACCGACCACGTCGTCGACGCCGACGCCGTGCAGCATGCCGCGCCGTTCGCGCCGCGGCGCCCGGGCCGCGAAGAACGCGTGCGCCTCTGCGGCCACGGACTCGTGCGTCGCTGGCGTGGTCATCGGCTCCTCCTGCGGGTCGTGCGCTGGTTCGTGCTCCGTACGGCGTTCACACGCGGGCGCTGTCGTCGGACTCGTCGGCCTCGCGGCCGAGGTAGGCGGACACCACCCGCGGGTCCCGGGCGACCTCCTGCGGCGTCCCGCGGGCCAGCACGGCCCCGGCCTCCAGCACGGTGACCCGGTCGCAGGTGCTCAACACCAGGTCGACGTTGTGCTCGACGAGGAGGATGCTCATGTCCCGGTCGCGGGCCAGGGTCCGGATGAGGGTGCCGAGCTCACGGGCCTCCTCGTCGCTCAGCCCGGCCGCCGGCTCGTCCAGCAGCAGCACCCGTGGGTCGGCGGCCACCGCCCGGGCGATCGCGACGAGGCGGCGCTTGCCGAACGCGAGTTCGGCCGGCTTGCGGTCGAGGTCGTCCTCGAGCCGGAACTCCCGGATCGCCGCGAGGGCGGGCGGGGTCAGCTGGATGCGGCCCGGCACGACGAGGTCGCTGAGGTAGCGGCGGCCACCGCCGTCGTCGCAGGCGACCGCGAGGTTCTCGCGGACGGACAGGTCGGCGAAGAGCTCCAGGGACTGGAACGACCGCGCCATCCCGGCCCGCGCCCGGCGCCGCGCGCTCCACGGCGCGATCGACTCGTCGTCGAGCCGGATCGAGCCACGGGTGGGCCGGACGAACCCGGTCAGCGCGTCGATGACCGTCGTCTTGCCCGCCCCGTTCGGGCCGATCAGGCCGTGCACCTCGCCGGGGACGAGGTCCAGCGTCACGTCGTCGACGGCCACGACACCGCCGAACTGCACCCGCAGCCCGGCCACGCGCAGCGTCCGCGACGGCCGCTGGTCGTGGGCCGCCGTGACGGGCTGCTCCCGCTCGGCCCGGGGCCGCGACGGGAACGAGGGCACCCGCAGGAGCCGGCCGATGCTGCGCACCAGGTGGGCGTTCATCTCGTACAGGCCGTTGCGGCCGCTGCGCAGGACGTACAGCAGGAACAGCCCGCTGACCAGCGGCAGGTAACGCTCCAGGTTGTCCACGCCGTGCAGGATCTGCGTGCCGACACCGCCGGGCAGCAACGTCGAGGCGAGCAGGGCGCCGCCGATGGTGCCGATACCGCCGACGACCGAGACACCGATGACGGTGATCGAGGTGAGCACGTCGAACTGGGCCGGCAGGACGGTGGCGCCCTGGAAGGCCAGCAGGACACCGGCGAGCGCGGCGAGCGCCGACGCGAGCGCGAAGGCGTAGAGCTTGCCGACGAACACGTTGACGCCGAGCGCGGCCGCCGCCCGTTCGTTGGACCGGACCGCGAGCAGCCGCCGGCCGGCCCGGCCGCGACGCAGGTTGGCCACCGCCAGGGCGCTGAGGGTCAGCGCCGCGAGCGCCACGAGCCCGTAGTTGTACGGGTGCCTGATCGCCCCGAAGTCCCAGCCGAGGATCGACGGCTCACCGATCGGGATGCCGGTGTCGCCGCCGGCGAACTTGAAGTCGCTGAGGACCAGGCTGAACAGCACGATGCCCATGCCGAGCGTCGCGATGGCGAGGTTGATGCCCCGGGTCCGCAGTGCCGGCAGCGCGACCAGCACGCCGACGAGCGCCGCGGCCACCATCGCGCCGATCAGCGACGGCAGGAAGCCCCAACCGGCGCGGGAGACGAACGTCGCCGCGGCGAAGGCCCCCGACCCGGCGAGCACGTACTGCGCCAGCGACAGCTGCCCGGCGTACCCGGTGACCACGGTGACCGACAGGGTGAGGATCGCGAACGCCATCGTGACCGTCAGCGCCTGCGCCCACACCGGTGAGACCACGAACGCGATCAGGAAGGCGAACACGCCCACGACCACGACCGCCGGGACGACCCGGATGCGGCCGTCGCCGACCTTGGGCAGCCGCTCCAGCACATGGCTGCGCAGCGGCAGCGAGCTTCCGCGCAGCACCAGGTAGGCCACGATGACCACGAACGGGACACTGTCGCCCCAGCCGGTGACCGTGACATAGCGGGTCGTCAGGGCCTGCACGACACCGATGCCCAGCGCACCGGCGAACGCGATCGGGAACGAGACGAAACGGGCCAGCAGCGCGGCGGCCAGGGCCGGCACGATGAGCAGGGTGAGCTGGGTCGGCTGCAGGTAGGTGATCGGGCCGATCAGCGCGCCGGCCAGAGCGGCGATGCCGGCCGCGAGCGCCCAGTTGGCGATCGCGATCCGGTCCGGTGAATGACCCAGGCTCGCCACCGCCCGCTGGTTCTCGGCCATGGCGCTGGCCACCCGCCCGAACGACGTCCAGCGGAAGACCGCGTAGAGCGCGGCTGTGAGAGCCGCCCCGATCAGCAGGATGATGAGCCGGTCGACGCCGAGGGTCGTCCCCGGCAGCGGCTCCACGGAGTCGGTGGGCAGGAAGGAGGGCACGCTGATCGGGCCCACCCCGTAGCGCAGCACGGCCGCCGCCTGGAGCGTGAGCAGCACGCCCAGGGTCGCGATGACCCGTTCGATCGGCGACGAGGTGCGCATCGGCCGCAGGATCAGGTACTGCACCGCGACCCCGAGCAGGACACCGACCGCGGTCGCGGCGACGACGGCGGGGACCGCGGGCCAACCGGCCGCCACGCGGAACTCGTAGTACGCGTAACCGCCGACCATCACGAACGAGCCCTGCGCGAAGTTCACGATCCCGGAACCCCGGTAGATCAGCACCAGCCCCTGGCCGAGGAGGCTGTAGATGGCGCCGATGCCCAGGCCGAGCAGGAGGAACTGGACGATTTCCACGATCACTCCGTTCCTGGGGCGGTGGTGTCACCGAGGTAGAGGGACTCCACGGCCGCGATGCCGTCGGCGGCGTTCCCGGCTGCCGCGACGGCACCGCGCCGCAGCAGGTACCAGCGGTCGGCGACCGCCATGGCCCGGCGGGCCTGCTGTTCGACCAGCAGGACCGCGACCCCGTCCTGGTCGGCCGCCCGTCGCAGCGCGGCGAACAGGCGGTCGACCACGAGCGGTGCCAGGCCGAGGGAGAGCTCGTCGAGCAGCAGCGCGACCGGGTTCGCGGCCAGTGCCCGGGCCAGCGACAACATCTGCTGCTCACCGCCGGACAGCAGCCCGGCCCGGGTCGGGAGCAGCGGTTCGAGCTCGGGGAAGAGCTCCAGGGCCCGTTCGGTGCGCCCCGGCCCGAGCAGCAGGTTGTCGCGCACCGACATGCCCATGAGCACGGACCGCTCCTCGGGCACGAAGCTCATGCCCATGCGGGCCCGGACGTGCAGCGGCGCGGTCGTGACCGTCCCGCGCCACCGCACCTCGCCCCCGATCGGCGGCAGTTCGCCGGCCGCGGTGAGGATCGTCGTCGACTTGCCCGTCCCGTTGGCCCCGAGGAGCGCGACGATCTCGCCACGCATCACCTTGAGGTCGACGTCGCGCACCACAGCCAGGTCGTCGTACCCCACGCTCAGTCCGCGCAGCTCGAGGACGGGCGCGTCCTCGGCCGTCACTGCCGCCGATGCGTTCATCTACTTGGTGCCCAGCGGGTCGATCGCGTCGCCGTCCTGCTTGAGCGTTCCGCCCACGGCCTCGGACACGTACACCTTGAAGGTGGGCACCCGCGGGTAGGTCTGGACGATCGGCGGGTTGGGGATGCCGGCGTAGTCGGGCACGGTGCCCAGCACGATGGGCTTGTCGAGCTTGTCCAGCAGGCCGGTGATCGCGGCGGCGGAGACGTTGCCGCCGAGCCGCTTCACGATCTCGACGAGGAACGTGATCGAGGTCCAGGTGCCCAGGGAGCCGTTGTCGGTCACCGCCTCCGGGTGGTATTTGGCCATGTCCGCCAGGAACTGCTGCACCTGCGGGATCGAGGTGTTGGTCACCGGTACCGCGGACGAGGTGATGAACACCTTGTCGGCGAGGTCACCGAGCGCCTTCTGGTCGGCCGGCTTGAAGATGTTGGCCAGGGTCGCGATGTTGCCCTTGAACCCGGCCTGGCGCACGGCCCGGATGATCCGCGGCGCGTCGGTCGCGGTGGAGGCGACGGCGATGGCGTCGGGGGTCTTGGCCAGCGCCGAGGAGGCGACGGCGCTGAAGTCGGGCGCGCCGAGCGGGGCCAGGATCCGGTACGACTGGGCACCGCCGGCCTTGGCCCCGTTGGCGATGTCGTCGGCGGCGGCGTAGGCGGCGGCCGCGTCGGCGACGATGACCGCGATGTTCTTGCCGCCCTTGTTGGCCAGCAGCCGGCCGAGGCCGACCTGCATCGACTGGGTGCCGCCGGTGATCGGGTACGACACCTTGCTGGTGCCTTCGGTGGGGCCGCCCGATCCGGCGCCGGCCAGCCACGGGATGCCCGCGGCCTCGAGCACGGGCAGCTCCGCGGGCGCCTGCGAGCTGGCCGCGCCGACCACGGCGACGACGCCGCTGCTGACGGCCTGGCGGGCGCAGGCCGCGCCGGTGTTGGCGTTGTACGCGTCGTTGCAGTACTCCACCTCGATCTTCCGGCCGTCGATGCCGCCGGCGGCGTTGATGGACTGCACGTGCGCGTCGAGGCCGGCCTTCGCGTCCTTCAGGGACAGGTTCGGGCTCTCGAAGGTGCCGATCTGCATGATCTTGATCGGGCCGCTGTTGCTGGCGGCGGAGCTGGGCTGGTCCTCGCCGCGGCAGGCGGTGAGGCCGGCGGCCGCGAGCGAGAGGACGGCTAAGGCAACGGGGACGCGGCGGGGTGAGGGAATGGGCATGTCGGTCCTTTCGGATTATCCGAGCTGTCTCCGTGTCGGAGAGGGGGGTGCAGCACGGGACCAGATCAGCGCAGGCTCTGGATGTTCACCCCGGCGGGCAGTTCGCGGCCGGAGTCGGAGTACGCCTTGGAGATGGCGGCCTGGGCCAGGGGCTTGTAGGACGGTCGCTTCTCGGTCACGACCCGGGCCGACCGTTGCGCGGCCGCGAGCGTGCCCTGGAAGTGCGGCATGACGTAACGGGCGAAGAGTTCGAGACTGGTCAGCGCCTTCTCCCGGCTCGCCCAGTCGTGAGTCATGATCATGAACCCGCCGAAGCCGCCGGTCTGCTCGAGCATCCGCTCGATGGCCGCGATGGCGTCCGCGGGCGTACCGATGATGGAGCTGTCGTCGGCGATCTCGTCGGCGAGGGTGTAGTCGTTCTCCAGGCCGAGCACCGGCTTGAAGTACTGCTCCCGCTCCTCGGCCCGGCCCCGCTCGACGTCGCGGATCGCCTGTTCGCGGTCCTCGGCGAGGTGCACCCGCACGACCATCCGCCACTCGTCGCGGCTGATGGTCGTGCCGGCCTCCTTGGCCGCCTGCTCGGCGATCTCCCACTGGGCGCGCATGTCCTTCTTGCCGCCGATGAACCCGGCGCTCAGCGACAGGACGCCGACGCCGTGCTTGCCGGCCGTGGTCACCCCGGACGGCGAGGTGGTGCTGGCCACGGCGATCGGGACGCCCTTCGGGCTGAGCGGCAGGAAGGCCAGCTGGGCCTCGCGCAGCTCGAACCACTCGGTGGAAGCGGTGACGGTCTCGCCGTCGAGGAGCCGGATGATCACGTCCAGCGCCTCGTTCATCCGGGACCGCTGGGTCACCGGCGCGATGCCCATCATGTCGGCGTCGGAGATGAGCGCACCCGGCCCGACGCCGAGCATCGCGCGGCCGAGGCTGAGGTGGTCCAGTAGTACGGTGCGGTCGGCGACCAGCAGCGGGTGGTGGTACGGGAGGCTGACCACGCCGGTGCCGAGCCGGATCCGCGAGGTGCGCACGGCCGCCGCGGCCAGCGCCATGAACGGGTCGGCGATGCGCTCGACGCCGGTCGAGTGGTGCTCACCGACCCATGCCTCGTCGTATCCGAGCCGGTCGGCGAGCTCGATGAGCGCCAGGTCGTGGCGCAGGGAGAGCACGGGGCTGTCGTCGTTGGCGTGGAACGGGGCGATGAACACACCGAACGTCATGGGCGTCGGACGAGGCATGGAGATCCCCTCACAAGCGGGTGTCGATCGAGTGCGCAGAAGTGGGAGCAGGGAAGCCCGACCGGCGCGTGTGACGCCGGTCTCAACAAGTGATTGCTGAATCTACTCAGAAACTCGGCGAGCGCAAGAGACTGCCGGAAACATGTTCGACACTGTGCCGTCGCGTGCACCTCTGCGGATATGCACGGATCTCGACATGCTTGACCCTCGTGAAGGGGTGGGCCACGTTCCTGAATCTGTTCAGATTCAGGGTGGCGTACGACACACAGATGGCGCTATGGTTCTCCGCGTTCACGTTTGGGAGACCCGGCGACGAGGGGTGGCGGCAATGCAGGAACTGCCTGACGAGCCGGATCCGGCACGCAGCCGGCGCCTGGAGCGGGTCGCCGCCGACCTGCGCGGGGCGGTGCGCCGGCAGGACGGGCGGGAGACGCCGGTCGGCCCGCGAGCCATGCGCACCCGCAAGAAGCTGCTCGATGTCGCCGAAGAACTCTTCGCCCGCAACGGCTACGCCAACGTGTCCCTCGGTGACATCGCCCAGCAGTCCGGCGTCAGCCTGGGGACCGTCTACCAGTACTTCGCCGACCGCGACGACATCGTGGCGACGCTCGCCGGCGAGAGCGCCCTGCGCATGCTGAACCTCGGCGCCGACTTCTGGGACGCCGCGACCGGCCGCCTCGGCCTGCGCCGGGCGGTCAGCGCGATCGTGACGATCCAGTGGGAGAACCGCGACTTCTTCAGCCTCTGGGAGACCGCCAGCCACAGCGACGCCCGGCTGGCCGAGCTGCGCCGGGAATGGGTCGGCAACTTCCGCCACTCCTTCGCCCGGTCCCTCGCCCGCGGCATGAAGAGCGGGCACGTCCGGGCAGGCCTCGACCCGGAGGAGACGGCCCGGGCCATGAGCCTCATGGTCAGCGCGTACTGCTACGACGCCTTCGTCGCCGACCCGCCCGACCCGCCCCTGGACCCCGAGGGCGTGACCGACCACCTGACCGCGCTGTGGGCGGACGCGATCGGGCTGCGCGAGGACCGCGAACTGCGGCCCGGAGACGCGTGAGCCGCTCGACCCGCACGGAGAGGACGACGATGTCGACCAGCACCGCCCCCCGCCAGGCCGGCTCGGCCGACGACCCCGCCTGGTTCCGCCACGTCCTCGGGCAGTACCCCACCGGCGTCTGCGTGATCACCGCCCAGCCCGACGACGGCCCGCCGATCGGCATGGTCGTCGGCTCCTTCTCGTCCGTGTCGATGAACCCGCCGCTGGTCGGGTTCTACCCGAGCCGCACCTCGGAGACGTGGCCGCACCTGCAGCGGGCCAGCAACTGGTGCGTCAACATCCTCGCCGCCCACCAGTCCGACGTGTGCCGCCGGATCGCGACCGCCCCGCTCGCCGAGCGGTTCGACGGCGTCCCCTGGCAGCCGGCCCCGTCCGGCGCCCCGATCATCGAGGGCGCCGTGGCCTGGATCGACTGCGTCCCGGTCGCCGTGCACGACGCCGGCGACCACAAGATCGCCCTCGCCGAGGTGCGCCACCTCGACACCGCGAGCACCGAGCTGCCGCTGCTGTTCTTCCGCAGCGGCTACGGCAGCTTCACGCCGCTCACCCTGACCGCCTACGACCCGGACATGAGCCTCACCCGCCCCCTGCGCCACTTCGAGTTAGTCCGTTCGATCGCCCAGGACCTGCCCGACAACGGCCTGCGCTGCCTGGTGACCGCACCGGTGAGCGACAGCGTCGTCGTCATCGGCCAGCTCGACCCGCCCTCGGCCACGGTCGCGGCCCAGCCCACGACGTTGGTCGGCCAGCGCCTGCCGTTCCGGCCGCACGGCCCCTCGATCTTCGAGGCGTGGGCGCCGGAGAGCGAGCAGGCGGCGTGGGTCGCCAGGTTCGCGCCGGACTCGCAGGAGGCCGAGATCCGCGCCCTGGCCCGCATCCGGGAGCGCGGCTTCTCCATCGGCCTCGGCAGCGAGGGCCACCGGCGCTTCGCCGCCGCCCTCGGCCGGCTCGCCGCCGAACCCGGCACGGTGCCCAACGAGGAGCTCGACGAGCTGGTGGCCTCGCTGGACTACGAGCCCGCGGAGCTCTCCGACGAGGTGCTGGCGCAGGCCCGGGTGATCTCCGCACCGGTCTTCGACAGCAGCGGGCAACCGGTCCTGGCCATGACCGTCTTCGGCTTCAAGGCAAGACCCGACGTCGTCCGTGACGCGATCGCGGCGGTCACCGGCTGCGCGGAGAAGGCGACACGGTCCCTCGCGCTGGCACCACGCCGGGACTGAGACCGGGCGGGCATCCGGGCCACGCGCACCACCGACACGAGGTTGATCGGGGGTGGTCACTCGCCGCGGAAGACCCGCTTGGCGACCGTCATGGCGGACATCGCCTTGGGCCAGCCGGCGTAGAACGCCAGGTGGGTGATGGCCTCGATGAGTTCGGCCTCGGTGACGCCGTTGTCCTTGGCTCGGCCGAGGTGGAAGACGAGCTGGTCGGTGCTGCCGCTGGTGAGCAGGCTCGCGACGGTGATCAGACTGCGGTCGCGGGTCGACAGGTCGGGTCGTTCCCAGACCTGGCCGAACAGCACGTCGTCGGTGTAGCCGACGAGGGCGGGTGCGAAGTCGCCGAACGCCTGCTGCGCTCCGGACGGTTCGTTGCCGGTCATGATGTGTGCCTCCTGGCTTAGCGGTCAGCGTGCGGTGTGGGTGTGCAGCTGCAGCGTCGTTGCGGCCGCCTGCGCGGTGAGCATGGGTTGTAGGTACTGGTCGCCGTAGCGGGCGTACTTGCTGCGGTAGGCGTCGTCGACGGCTGCGGTCACGGTGTCGTCGGCCGGGGTGAAGGTGGCTTCGCGTTCGACGCCGCCGGCGCGGATCCGGCCCTGGGGGTGGGCGGTGGCGTGCCGGTACCAGGCGCCGCCCGCGCCGCGGTACGAGCGCACGTACAGCTGGTCGGCGACCCGGACCACCCAGATGGGCACCCAGTCACGCAGCGTCCCGTCCTGCCGCTCCACGGCGATCTGCAGTTCGTCGGCGGCGCCGATCCGGTCGAGCTCGGCAGTTGTCCAGGTCATGCGATCCTCTCCTCGGTGGTCGGGCGCGGCGTGAGCGCCGAGCCGGCGGCGGCAGCGGCCAGGGCGACGACCGCGGTGACGAGCAGGCTGACGCGTTCGCCGTGCCGGAACTCGCCGGACGTCGAGATCAGCGTGCCGAACACAGCCACCGCGAGCGCGCCGCCGACCTGCCGGCTGGTGTTGAACACCCCGGACGCCACCCCGGCGCGCCGGGCCGGGACGCTCCCCAGCAGGACTGCCGTGGTCGGCGGCATGATCAGCGGCCCGGTCACGCCGACCGGCACGAGCAGCAGCGCGAGGACCCACACCGGCGTCGACGCCGGTACCCAGGCGAGCGCAGCCGAACCAGCGGCCATCAGGGTCAGGCCGGTCACGATCGGCGGCCGCGGGCCGAACCGCTCCACGAGCCGCGCGCTGAACGGGGTCAACACGGCGCTGATCAGCATCATCGGCAGGAACGCCGCCCCGGCCAGCAGCGACGACAAGCCGCGTTCGGTCTGGAAGTCCAGGCTGAACAGGAACGGCAGGCCGTAGAAGCCGACCATGAACGCGAACCCGATCACGACCGCGACGCTGACGTTCGCCGAGCGGAACAAGCCCAGCGGCACCATCGGGTGCTTCGCGCGGGCCTGCACGAGGAGGAACGCCACGCCGGCGAGCAGCGCTACCGTCAGCGCGGTGACGACCCGGGGGCCGGCGAGTCTGTCGGTGCCGGCCTCGATCGCGCCGTAGGTCAGGCCGCCCATGGCTGCGACCGCGAGGACCTGACCGACCCGGTCGAACGGCACCTGGTGCTGCGGGCTGGGCCGGGTCCGCGCCAGCAGCGCGAGAGTGACCGCGGCGACGGGGACGTTGACCAGGAAGATCAGCCGCCAGCTGGCCAGGCTCAGCAGACCGCCGAGCACCGGGCCGGCGGCGGCCGCGACAGCACCGCCCATCGCCCAGACCGCGACCGCCCGCCCGCGCGCGGCCGCATCGGGGTAGGCGTGCCGGACCAGCGCCATCGACGCCGGCATGACCACCGCAGCGCCGAGACCCTGCAGGAACCGAGCCGCGACCAGGACCGTCAGGCTCGGAGCGGCGCCGCAGAGCACGGACGCCACCGCGAAGATCGCAAGCCCCGCGCCGAACGCCCGCTTGGCCCCGACCCGGTCCGACAGCGCGCCGCAGGACAGCAGCAGCGCCGCGAACATCAGCGTGTACCCGTCCACGACCCACTCCAGGCCGGTTATCCCGCCGCCAAGCCCGGCCCGGATCGACGGCAACGCCACGTTGACGACGGTCGCGTCGAGGGTGATGACGAAGAAGCCGAGCACCGCCGCCGCCAGCGTCGCGCGGGCGTGTGGGTCGGTGCCGGCCGCGGCGGTTGGTGGCCGCTCGGCGGCGACAGCAGCGGACATGAGACCAGGCCCTTCACGGGACGGAAGCCGTCCAAACCCAGATGACTCCGGTTCAGAGCGGCAGTGACACATGCCAGGTAAACACCGTTCCCCTCGGTGAGGCAGACGCTGCCTATAGGGGGTACTGGCAGGATCCCCCTACCGGCCGCAGGCCGCCCTACGCTGGGACCATGACCGGTCCTGACGTGCGCGGCGACATCCGTCAGTTCCTCATGACCCGACGCGCCCGCATCACCCCGCAGCAGGCCGGTCTCCCCGACTACGGTGGCCGGCGCCGCGTCCCAGGGCTCCGCCGCGAGGAACTCGCGCTGCTGGCCGGGATCAGCGTCGAATACCTCACCCAGCTCGAACGCGGCCACGCCCGCGGCGTCTCCGCCGAGGTCGTCGACAGCCTCGCCCGCGCTCTGCAACTCGATGACGTCGAACGGGCCCACTTCATCGACCTGGTCAGCGTGGCCGGTACCCCCAGCGACCGCGGCCGCCGCAGGCCGGCCGCCGGACCGAACCTGCGCCGTAGCGTCCGGCAAGTCCTCGACGCCATGATCGGCGCCGCCGCGTTCGTCCGCAACCAGCGCCTCGACATCCTCGCCGCGAACCGCCTCGGCAGCGCCCTGTACGCCGCGGTTCTTGACGCCCCGGACCTCGGCGCGAACCTGGCCCGGTTCGTGTTCCTGGACCCCCGTGCCACCACCTTCTACCGCGACTGGGACGGCATCGCCCGCGACGCGGTCGGCAGCCTGCGCACCGCCACCGGCCGCGACCCCAACGACCCGGCGATGGCCGAGCTCATCGGTGACCTGTCCATCCGCAGCGAGCAGTTCCGCACCCGCTGGGCCGCGCACGACGTCAGGTACTACCGCAGCGGCGTCCAACACTTCCACCACACCGCCGTCGGCGACCTCAACCTCGACTACGACGCCCTCGAACTCCCCGCCGACCCGGGTCTGACGATCATCGCCTACACCGCACGCCCCGGCTCACCCGCACATGAGGCACTGCACCTGCTTGACAGCTGGACCAGTGCCGACACCACGAACGCGGCACCACGCGCCGCCGACGCGGTATGACCTCGCGCCGAACTCCGCACTGGTCTGCTTGCCGGACCGCAAAGGTCATGAACGCAGCATCTCGTGCGACGCTCCGCACATCCGCTCATCGATGGCCGGCGCGCCGGTGGGGCCTCTCGTGCGCGCCCCGGTACGTCCTGATCGACTCGTGCTGGTGCCGTTGGGCGTGCCGCAGGTGCCGCTCGCGCTGCCGGGCCAGCCCGGACGCGACGCAGAACGACGCAACGGCGCAGGCGAGCACGACGGCCGTGAGGACCAGGACGCCAGTCAGTACCACCTCGACCACCTCGACCGGTCGTCCCGGGCGCTGGCTGGGCCCGGGGCACGCCCCGGTGCTGTACGGGAGATCGGCTACCACCAAATCTACGTCGCCGGTCACCGGTGGAGGTTCACCGGCGCGTACGTCCCCGACGTGGCCGCGTCTCCTCCGCCGCGGTCCGGCGTGGTGCCGAGTTCGGCCAGTTCGGTGGCGCGGGCCACGTCGCCGGGCGTCACGATCCCGGTCAGCCGGCCGTTGGCGACGACCGGGGCCAGCCGGTGGCCGCCGGCCAGCATCGCCGGGGCGGCCTCGGTCAGGGGGACGGCCGGGTCCAGCACGCGGCTGCGGTCGACCGGAGCCGTGACGTCGCCCAGCCGGGTCCGCTCCCGCTCGCCGCTCGGGACCTTGGCGAGCCTGGTGAGGCTGACCAGGCCGACCAGCTGTCCGTCGAGGTCCAGGACCGGGAAGACGCGGTGCGGGTGGTGCCGCGCCACGGTGGCGACGAAGTTCGCGACGGACTGGCTGGTGTAGCCGTACGCGGCCGGTGCCGTCATGACGTCGCCGACCCGGACCCCGGCGAGGGTCTTGCGCAGCGTCACGTCAGTCGTTTCGGCGCGGGCGGCCAGCAGGACGAACCAGCCCAGCACCGTCAGCCACAGCCCACTGAGGTTGGTGGCCAGCAGCATCTCGACGAGACCGCCGATGATCAGCAGCGCACCGAGGATCATGCCGGCCCGGCCGGCGGCGCGGCGGGCGGACGCCCGGTCGCCCCGCACCCACCACAGGATGGCGGCGAGCACCCGGCCGCCGTCCAGCGGTGCGCCGGGCAGCAGGTTGAACACTCCGAGAATGACGTTGACGACGGCCAGCCACACCAGCCCGGTCACCGCCAGCGGGCCGGCACCCCACGCGGACGCGGCGGCCGCGCAGGCGGCGAACACCCCGGCACCGGCCAGGCTCACCACCGGCCCGGCCAACGCGATCAGCAGGTCGGCCCGGGGGTGCGGAGCCTCGCCGTCCAGCTCGGACACGCCACCGAGCATCCACAGGGTGATCGCGCGGACCCGGACGCCGAAGTGCCGGGCGACCAGCGCGTGGGCGAGCTCGTGAGCCAGCAGGGCGGCCAGGAACAGCGCCGCCACGACCACCGCGACACCCCAGTACACGACCGTCGCGTGCCCGCGCGCGCCGCCGGGCAGGACCACCGACGCCAGACCCTGCACCAGCAGCAGCATGATGACGAACACCGACCAGTGCACCCCGATCGGGATGCCGGCGATCCGGCCCAGCCGTGCAGTCTGCCGCATCGCCACCACCGACCTCCCGTACCAGCGCACAGCCCGCGGCCCTCGACGGACCCGAGCCGGCGGCATCCTTGCCGTAGCTACCCGCAGTTCGGCGACCTCGAACCGCCCTTCGCTCCCGGGACGTGCTCAGCGGAGCAGGAGCGGCGCCACCACGATCGCGAGGAAGTCCAGCAGGAAATGCAGCAGCAGGACCAGAGCGACCAGACCGACGTCGCGTGCGATCGTCGCGCCGGCCAGCAGGGCGAACGGCACGGTGGCCGGCCCGACCGCGAAGAGCGTCAGCACCATCGGCGGCACGAGCAGCAGCAGGAACACGCACAACTCCGCCAGCTCCTGCCGGCGGGACAGGATTCCATCGGTGCCTGGCTCGGTGCCGGCGTCATGCCGGCTCAACGGTGTCCCCTACATGCCGGACGGCGATGGCATCATGCCTGACGCCGGAGGCTGCATGCCGGTGTGCTCGTGCAGCCGCACGATCCGGGCGGTGTAGGTCTCGTCGGTGCCGGTGCCGCTGGTCGTTCCGGCGATGGTGATCGTCGTTCCGGTGGTCAGAGCGTTGGGCTGCAGGGTGTGCCGGACTTCGAAGACCCGCACGTCGTTGCCCACGGCCCACGTCCTGGTCCATCCGTCGGCCGACTTCACGGTGACCGACGACGCCGCGATGGAGGTGAGCGTGCCGTTCTGCATGGCCACGTGCACCTGTCCCTGCTCGGTCTGCACGACACCCTCGCCGTGCTCGACGCTCTTGAGCATGCCGCCGTGCGGGTGGCCCTGCCCGCCGGCGGGGCTGGGTTGGGCGTTCGCCAGCGCCGGCGTACCCACCAGGCCGGCTCCGGCGAGCACGGCGGTGCTGAGTGCGATTCCGATTCGATGTGACAACATGGCCCCTCCTCACTTGGACCAAAGCACCTAATGCCACCGAAAAACACCGACAAACCCCACTGACGGAAGATCACGGACAACTCTCAGGCTTCGCCGCCGCTCCGGCGTACGCTGGAGATCGACCGACCTGGGCGATGAGGCAGGCGGGTGCACGATGCGCAGCTCCCTCAGCCGGGACCGGATCGCGCTCGCGGCGGCGATCGTCGGGCCGCCGGCCGTCGCCGCGATCCTGATCCCGTTCCGCACCACGATCTCCGCCGCGAACATGGCGCTGATCCTGGTGGTGGCCGTCGTCGCGGTGGCCGTCATCGGCAACCGCCTGGCCGGTGCGCTCGCGGCCCTGTCCGCCGCGGTGTGGTTCGACTTCTTCCTGACCGAGCCCTACGAGCGGTTCACCATCGCCGCGGGCACCGATGTCCTCACGGCGATCCTCCTGCTCGCCGTCGGGCTGGTGGTCTCGCAGGTGGCCGTGCGGGCCCGCCGGCTGCGCCTCGTCACCATCACCGACGCCGACCACCTGTCCCGGATTCACCGGACGACCCAGCTGGTCCAGTCCGGCGCCGCGCCCAACCAGGTCGTCAACCAGGTCCGCCCCCAACTGGTCGACCTGTTGCACCTGCGCGGATGCCGGTTCGAGCAGGGACTGCTGCTCGGCCGCCCGCCACGGCTCGAACCCGACGGCAGCGTCACGCCGAAACCCGCTCACTCGTCGCCGGCGGGCTCGCTTCCGGACGGCGACGTCGAACTCAGGGTCGACGCGGGCGGCGTCTACTACGGGCGGTTCATGCTCACCCCCACCCCCGGCGAGGCGGTGCCGCTGGAGGCCCGGCTCGTCGCGGTCACGCTCGCCGAACAGGTCGGCTCGGCGTTCGACGCCGTACACGCCACCGGGTCTTGACCAATGGCAGGAAGGACCGAACGATGCTGGAGAAGATCCAGGACGCGCCGCCCGGGATCGACGCCGTCAAAGCCACCGGGCTGGTCGGCAAGGACGAGTACGACCGCGGCGTGGTGGCGCTGATCGACGACGCGCGCCGCATCCGCCTGCTGTTCGAGCTCGGACCCGGCTTCCGGGGCTTCACGCCCGCCGCCGCGTGGGAGGACCTGAAGGTCGGGATCAGGTCGCCGCGCGCGTTCGAGGGTTGCGCGATCGTGACCGACGCGGTCTGGGTCCGGGAGTCGACCCGGCTCCTGTCGTGGCTGACACCCTGCCCGGTCCGCGTCTTCAGTGCCCAGGAGCGGTCCGGCGCGCTGGACTGGCTGCAGTCGCTCCCTACGGGGCCCGGCGTCTCGCACCACCTCATTCCCGAGGCCGGCGTCCTCGTGGTGGCGGTCGCCTCGCCGTTGCGGGCGCGGGACTTCAGCGCCCTCGCCACGACCGCCGACAACTGGCTGGCCACCCACGACCGGCTCGCCGGCGTCGTCATCCACGCTCACGCCTTCCCGGGCTGGGAGAACCTCGGCGGCATGCTGGAGCACCTGCGGTTCGTCCGTGATCACCACCGCAGGATCGGCCGGGTCGCGGTCGCCGCCGGCAGCGTCCTGGCAGACGTCGCGCCGCACCTGGCGAACCACTTCGTCCGGGCCGAGGTGCGGCACTTCGGCTACGACGACCTGGACGACGCGATCGCCTGGGCCTCCAGTTCACCCGCCGGCTCACCCGATGCCGGGACTGTCCCGGTTTAGCATGGAACTTGCCTGCGAGACGACCGAGCCGAAAGCATCAGGAGACCGAGAGGTCGAGCGGTGTGATCGAGCACCTGATCCGGTAGCGCCGGGGACGGCAGATCGCCTCGCAGGTTCATTGCTGTGCACCGTCACCGCTCGCGACATCGTGCCGATTCAGCCTGCCAGGGCGGGCAGCGGGTTCAGGGTGTCGGCGAGCGCGCGGGCGAAGCGCATGCGGGGCGCGGCCGTCTCGGGGGAGTCGCCGTAGGCGGCGGCGAGGATCTGCACGCAGCCCTGCGCGCCGTGGCGGGTGACGGCGGCGGTGATCGCCGCCCACGCCTGTGCGGGGGTGATGGTCTGTGAGGGCTGCAGGTCGGAGGCGAAGACGGCTTCCGCGACGAACTCGGTGACGGTGCCGATCATGGTGTACCTCCTGCGCTGTGTCCGGTGTGCTGCTGGACACAACTCAACGCCTGTACGGGTGCGGCACCACGTCCCGGACGGTTGCCGGCCGGTTGCGGACCAACCAGTCAGCCGACACGACGCCGCCCGTGAACTTTAAATAAAGCTTACAATTTGGTCGCAAACATTGACTGACGCGGATTGCTTGGGAGACTCGGGGGGTGGGAACCCTGGTCAACCTCCGCCGCGCCGGTCTCGGCGCCATCGTCCTGCTCGGGGTGCTCGCCCTGGCGCCCGTCACGACCGCGGACGCGGGAGCGACGACCCTCGGCGGCGCGGACCCCAGCGTCATCAAGGTCGGCGGCCTGTACGTCGCGGCGAAGTCGGTCGACGGGGGAGTCGCCGTCCGCACGGCGTCGACCCTCGCCGGGATCGCGGCCGCGCCGAAGAAGCAGGTGTGGCGCGACACCGGCAACCTCGGCGAGGTGTGGGCACCCGAGATCGTGCATCAGGACGGCAGGTACCACATCTACTTCTCCGCCGGTCGGAGCGCCGCGCACCGGATGTACCACATCAGCTCCGCGACCGCCGACTCCGGCTACACGGCCGCCACGAAGGTCGCCCTGCCCGCCGACAAGTGGGCGATCGACGGGGTGCCGTTCACGTACCAGGGTCAGCGCTGGTTCGTCTGGTCCGGCTGGGCCGGCGACACGAACGTCGAGCAGAACCTGTACATCGCGAAGATGAGCAGCCCCACCACGACGACCGGTGGCCGTTTCGTCATCTCCCAGCCGCGGGAGGCGTGGGAGCGCACCGTCGGCAACCCGTTCATCAACGAGGCGCCCGAGCCGATCCTCGACCCGAACGGCCGGCTGCACATCGTGTACTCCGCGAACGGCAGCTGGAGCAGCAAGTACTGCCTGGCCGAGCTGCGCCTGCGGGCCGGCGGCGACCCGACCTACGTGTGGGACTGGTACAAGAGCAACGGCTGCCTGTTCGGGTCCTACGCGCCGAACATGATGACCGGCTGGGATCCCACCCTGTACGTCGACGGGCCCGGGCACCACTCGTTCGTCCTGGAGCGGGGCGACATCGCGACCAGCCCGCCGTCCGGCAACCGGTTCCCGACGATGTACCACGCGGTCGCCAAGGGCACCCCGTACTCGTGGGCGAACCGGTACTGGTACACCGGGACGGCCGTCTGGTGGGGCAACGTCACCTACCGCCGCGCCAACGTCCCCGGCCCCACGTCCGACGCCGGCTTCGGGCTGAAGTTCTTCGAGTAGGCCGGGCGGCTCACGCGGCCAGGGTGGCCGCCGGGGTCAGGGTGTCGGCGAGCGTACGGGCGAAGCGCATGCGGGGCGCGGCCGTCTCGGGGCACTCGCCGTAGGCGGCCGCCAGGATCGCGACGCAACCCTGCGCGCCGTGGCGGGTGACGGCGGCGGTGATCGCCGCCCACGCCTGCGCGGGGGTGATGGTCTGTGAGGGCTGCAGGTCGGAGGCGAAGACGGCTTCCGCGACGAACTCGGTGACGGTGCCGATCATGGTGTACCTCCTGCGCTGTGTCCGGTGTGCTGCTGGACACAACTCAACGCCTGTACGGGTGCGGCACCACGTCCCGGACGGTTGCCGGCCGGTTGCGGACCGGCCGGTCAGCCGACAGCCGGACACCGCCGTCCACTCCGCGGTGTTCTGCGGAGTCCGCCGGACACTGCGATACTCGGTCGATGATCTGGCGCGACGAAGTGGTCGATCAGCTCGATGTCTACTGGAAGGTCCACCTGGCGCCCCGGCTGGAGGGTCTCACCGACGACGAGTACTTCTGGGAGCCGGTGGAGGACTGCTGGTCGGTCCGGGTCGCCGCGAACGGCAAGGCGACCCTCGACGGCGAAGGCCGCGACAAGGACCCCGACCCGCCGCCGGTGACCACCGTCGCGTGGCGGCTCAACCACCTCGCGTTCCAGGTCCTCGCCATCCGCACCAGCGCCCACTTCGGCACCGGCAGGCTCACCATGAAGACCGCGAAGCTGCCGGTCACCGCCGGCGCCGCCGTCACCGCGCTGCGGCGGCACTACCGCGGCTGGCGGGACGCGGTGGCGACGCTGGACGGCGCGGCGCTGGCCCGGTCGATGGGGGAGCCCGAGGGCCCGTTCGCGCAGCGGCCGATGGCCACGCTGCTGCTGCACGTCAACCGCGAGGTCATGCACCACGGCGCGGAGATCTGCCTGCTGCGCGACCTGTACCGCGCGAAGTTCAGCTGACCGCTGCCGCTCGGTGCGCGCGTTCAGCGGGATCTCAGGTCGCCGTCTCCCTGAGGCGCACCCGTGGCCGGCGGTCGCGCCGCGATCTCGTCGATCGGCGCATCGGGCGGCCTCAGCGGTCGCAGAATGGTCGGGCGAGCGCGAGGTCGGCGTCCACTCGGCGCAACAGGTCGAAACCCCACGTGTTGACGCCGTCCAGGTCGACCTCGTTGTAGATGCGAGCTGCGAGGTCATGCAGCGAGCGGGCGAGCCGGGCGTACTCGAGGTGGGTGAGGTCGAGTCGCTGCGCGCCGTAGGCGCGCAGGAAGCGCACAGGGTCGGGTCCGCACAAGGCGGTGAACAGGTCGTGCTCGCGCGGTGCCAGCATCGTCTGACCCCAGTCGAGCAGCGTCGCGACGCGACCGTCGCGGTCGACGAGGACGTTGTGAGGGAACAGGTCGTGGTGGCACACGATGTGGGGCACGTCGATCGCGCGGGCCCGTTCGATCACCGCTTCGAGCCGGTCGACGTTGGCCATGACCTCGTCGCGGCGGTCGGCGATCCACGGGTGGTCGTGCCGGTCGCGCAGCACCTCGATGCACCACTCGTCCATATCGGTGCGGGGCAGGACGAGGTCGGCGATCTCATGCACGGCGCGCATCGCCCGCGCGATCGCGTCGGCGTCGTCCCACGTTGCCTGGCGGCCGGCGACGAACGGGAACAGCGCGTAGCGCCGGCCTTGGTGCTCGGCGGTGTACGAGCCGTCGAGCGCCTGGTGTGCCGCAGGAACGGGAATGCCCCGAGCCGCCAGCTCGGCGGTCAGTGCCAGCGCGGCGTCGCTGCCGGGCTGCTGGCGCCAGAGCTTCACGAACCAGCGCCCGTCGGTGAACGCATCCGCTTCGAACCCGCCCGGATGCGGCCGCAACTCGCCCACCTCGACACCGAAGGCGTCGCGGACCTGAGTCGTCGTCGGCGGGCTTGCCTCGCTCCACATCGAACCAGCATGGCACCGCTGCCGAATCCTGCCGGTCGACGTCTTCGCGAGTATCGGCTCGAGTGGCCGTGGACCTGCACGAAGGTGGGAGGCGATGCGGAGAGTCCGATGAAGGCGCCGGGTCACAGCGGCAGGCGGATCCGTAGCACCGCCCCGCCGCCCGGTGCGGCGCCGGCGGTGAGCGTGCCCCCGTGCGCGGTCACGATCTCCCGCGCGATCGGCAGGCCCAGGCCGGTGCCGCCGCCGGCCCGGGACCGGTCGTCGTCGAGGCGCACGAACCGGTCGAAGATCCGCTCCCGGTCGGCCTCGGCGATGCCGGTCCCGTCATCGGTCACGGTGAGGCAGGCGTGGCCGTCCTCGGCCGAGACGGACAGCGCGATGCGCTGCCGGGCGTGCCGGGCGGCGTTGTCGACCAGGTTCCGCACGACGCGTTGCAGCTGATGCTGATCGCCGCTGACCCGTACCGGCGACACGTGGGCCTCGACGCTCAGGTCGGCGCGTTCGGCGGTGAGCCGGTCCCGTTCCGCGTACACGATGTCGTCGAGGTCGACGTCCTCGCGGCGGATCTTCAGCCCCGACTCGTCGACCTTCGCGAGCAGCAGCAGGTCGGCGATGAGGCGGGCCATCCGGCCGCTCTCCCGGTGCATCCGGGCCACGTGGTTGCCGGCCGTGGTGGGCAGTTCGGCGGCGGCGAGCAGGTCGAGGCCGGCGTGGATGGTGGCGAGGGGGCTGCGCAGTTCGTGGCTGGCGTCGGCGACGAAGCGGTGCTGTGCCGCGGTGGCCGCCTCGATGCGGTCCAGCATGGTGTTCATGGTGTGTGCCAGCGCGGCGATCTCGTCGTCGGCGGCCGGGACCGGCAGCCGGGTGTGCAGGCTGCTGGCGGTGATGGTGTCCGCCTGCCGGCGCATCGCCTCGACCGGTCGCAGGGTCCGGCCGACGAACAGGAACGTGGCCGCGCCGACGATCACCGTCAGCAGCGGCAGCCCGACGGCGATGGCGCCGATGGTGGCCTCGGTGCCGTCGTTGACCTCGTCCATCGACTGGCCGACGAGCACGGTGCGCGGCCCGTCCGGGGTACTGACACCGACGGCGACGATCTGGAACTGTTCGTCGTGCGCCAGGTCGAGGCGTCGCCGCTCGCGGATGGTCTGCCCGGCGGCCGGTCGCAGCGGCGAGATCGGCCCGGCCCCGCCGACGGCGGCGGATGCGGCGACCACCCGCCCGTCGGCGTCGACGACCTGCACGAACGTGCGGTCCCGGGGGGAGGGCCGGATCGCGGCGGTGAGGCCCGCCCCGTCGGACTGCCCGACCGCGGCCACCACCTGGGCGACCCGCTGGTTGGTGGTCTGGTCGATGTTGTCGAGCAGGATCAGCCGCGCCGCGATGACGAGCGCGATCCCGCTGAGGATCGACGCGACGCCGACGACGAGGGCGGCGGCGAGCGCGGAGCGCATCCGCACCCCGAGCCGCCGCCGCACCCGGTCCCCGAGCCTCGTCCTGCCCGTCCCGCTCACGCCCGCCATACCTGGCAAGGTAGCCGGGCGGACCTGAATCCTCGCTGAAACGGGCTATTGCAGGGCGAGCGTCCCGGCGTCCGCGGCCGCGCCGAGCGGCGGCAGGTCATACGCCTCCTCGATGGTCCGCAGGATCGTGTAGTGATCGATGCGGGCGGCGCGGTCGCCGGGGGCCACGCCGGCGCCGAGGACGAGCGTCGGGATGTGGTTGCCGTCGGTGCGGTTGTCCTCGTCGAAGGTGAGGATGAGCAGGCTGTTGTGGGTCTCGGCCCAGTCGATGTAACCGCCGAGGGTGTCGCGCAGCCACGCGTCGGCGTCGGACTTCGGGCAGTCGTGCATGTCGTGGCAGAGGCCGGGGATGACGAACGACACGGTCGGCAGCCGGTCGTAGTCGGTTGGTAGGTCGGTCAGCGGCCGGTTGACCTCGGCGGGCACGTTGTCGAAGTTGACCCACGGGTTGTGCCGCCGCACGTAGGTGCCGGCGGCACAGACGGTCGAGCCGGTCGCGGGCAGGTCCTCGGAGTAGCCGGCGAACGTGTGCCCGCCGTCCAGCAGCTGCCGGGCGAGGTTCGGCACGTCGTGGAACGTGTGCCCGCAATGGTTGTCGGTCACGCCCTGGGTGGAGCCGGAGAACAGGGCGAGATAGTTGGGCTGGCTGGGATGGGTCTCGCCGTACGCGGCGGTGAAGTTCGCCCCGCGCCGGGCGAGGCCGCTGATGTACGGGGTCTTTCGGTGCCCGACGACAGCGTCGTAGCGCTTGTTCTCCATCACCACGACCACGACGTGATCGGGTCGGGTGCCGCTGTGCTGCGGCGCGGCGAGGACCGCGCCGGTGCCGAGCAGCGAGGTGCCCACCAGGATTGCCGGAAAGATACGCATTCCTACAACTTGTAGGAGGTTGCGGCGGGGTGGGGTGAGCGCCACGGCCATGTCACCGGTTCGTGGCCCGGCGGCCGTTCAGCGTCCTCTCAGGCAGCCGGGCCGAACATCCACCGCAGCCTGGCCCGCCCGGACCGGCGGACGCGGCCGGCGCCCATCCGGCCCTGAAAGGAGCGGACCGATGACCGCACCGCCGACACCCTGCCGACCGCCCCGCGTGGTGGTCATCTCCGCCAGCTTCGGCGCGGGCCACGACGGTGCGGCCGCCGAGCTGAGCCGCAGGCTGCACCTCGGCGGGTTCGCGGTCCAGCGGCACGACCTCGTCGACCTGCTGCCCCGCCACGCCGGCCGGCTGCTGCGCGGCCTGTACCGCCGGCAGCTCACCACGCTCCCCGCCACCTGGGGCTGGCTGCTCTCCGCCGCCGGCACCGCAGGCGCCGCCGCGGCCGCGTCCCGGCTCACCGCCCTCGCCGACGAGGCGACCCTCGCCGCGGTCGGCCCGGACGCCGCCGCCGTAGTCTCCACCTACCCCCTGGCCGGTCAGGTCCTCGGCCGGCTGCGCCGCGACGGCCGGCTGCGGGCGCCGGCGCTGACCTACCTGACGGACCTGTCGGTGCACCCGCTGTGGATCGCCGACGGCGTCGACACCCACCTCGCGCTGCACGACGAGGCGGCCCGGCAGGCACGCCTGCACGGCGCCCGGGACGTGCGGGTCGTCGCACCCGCCGTGGCGCCCGCGTTCGACCGTACGCCGCCGGTCACCTCCCAGGTACGGCAACGGCTGCGGTTCGGCCTGCCGGCGGCGGCGCCGCTCGCGCTCATCGTCGCCGGTGCCTGGGGCGTCGGCGCCGTCGAGCGGGCCGCCGCCGACATCGCCGCCACCGGCCTCGCCGTCCCCGTCGTGGCCTGCGGCCGCAACGACACGCTGCGGCACCGCCTGGCCCGCACCGGCCGGGTGGCCGCGCTCGGCTGGATCGACGACATGGCCGCCCTCATGCGCACCTGCCAGGTGGTGGTGCAGAACGCGGGCGGGCTGTCGTCCCTGGAGGCGCTCACCACCGGCGTCCCGGTCGTGAGCTACCGCTGCGTGCCCGGGCACGGCCGCGGCAACGCCGAGGCACTCGACGCCGCCGGTTGGGTCCCCTGGATCCGGGAGCCGGCCGGCCTGGCGGCCGCGCTGCGCCGGGCCATGATCACCCCCAGCGGCTTCCGTCCCGCGACGGTCCGCCCCGAGACCGTCATCGCGGCGGCGGCCCTCCTGCGACCTGACCCGTCCGTGGCCCACCGGCCCGCTGTCGCGTCCCCTGCCGCGCCGGCTGTGGCGTCCTCTGCCGTGGCGGCGATGGCGATGCCCGTCGCGACCGCCATCGCTCCGCCTGCCCCGCGGCAAGGGCTGCGGCTACGGGCGTCCGGGCCGCCCTGCGCGGCGGTGGCGGCGGGGCAACGTTGCGTGCCGGTGGCGGGGCAACGTTGCGTGCCGGTGGCGGGGCAACCCTGCGCGCCGGTGGCGGGGCAACGTTGCGTGCCGGTGGCGGGGCAACGTTGCGTGCCGGTGGCTGCCGGGCATGCCGGCGGTCCGCTGGTGGCGGCATGAAGCGCGGGCTCGCGTGGGCGGCCGGCGCGGCCGGGGTCGCGTGGGCGGTGCACGCCGCCCCCGCCGTCACCGCCTGCGCCCCGCTGCGCCGTGCAGTGCTGCCGGCCCTCGCCGGGTCCGGGGCGGCCGGGCACGTCGCGCTCACCTTCGACGACGGCCCCGACCGCCGTTCCACGCCGCACTTCCTGCGGCTCCTCGCCCAGCACGACGTGCGGGCCACCTTCTTCCTGCTCGCCTCGATGCTGCGGTACGACCCCGGCCTCGGCCGTGAGATCGTCGCCGCCGGTCACGAGGTCGCCGTGCACGGCTGGGCGCACCGGTGCCTGCTGTGGCGCACCCCGGCCGCGACCGCCGACGACATCACCGCCGCCCACGATGCCATCGCCGCGACGACCGGGGTCACCCCGCGGTACTACCGCCCGCCGTACGGTGTGCTCACCGCCAGCGCCCTGCGCACCTCCCGGCGGCTCGGCCTGCGGCCGGTGCTGTGGAGCAGCTGGGGTCGTGACTGGCGGGCCCGCGCCACCCCGGCGTCCATCGTGGACACCGTCACCGGGCGGCTCACCGGCGGTGGCACCGTGCTGCTGCACGACTCCGACTGCACCTCTGCGCCCGGCTCGTGGCAGCGGACCCTCGCCGCCCTGCCCAGGATCATCGACCGGGCCCGCGACCACGGCCTCACCGTCGGCCCCCTCGGCGAGCACCTGGGAGAGCACCTGGGAGAGCACCTGGGAGAGCACCTGGGAGAGCACCTGGGAGAGCACCTGGGAGAGCACCTGGGAGAGCATCCGGGCGAGCACCCAGGCGGGGACCTGGGCGGGGGCCTGGACGAGCACCCGGGCGGGCAGCGGGGCGGACAGTCGGCGGTGCCGGCATGACCTGGCTCGTCACCGGCGGTGCCGGATACATCGGCGCCCACGTCGTGCGGCGGCTGCGCGCCGCGGGGGAGCCCGTCGTCGTCCTGGACGACCTGTCCACCGGGCTGCCGCACCGGGTGCCCGCCGGCGTGCCGCTGACCGTCGCCGACGCCGGTGACCCCGTCGCGGTCACCGGCGCCATCCGCCGCTTCGGCGTGACCGGCGTGATGCACCTGGCCGGCAGCAAGTCCGCACCCGAGTCGGCGCGGCTCCCGGTCTGGTACTACCGGCAGAACGTCGGCGTCGTCATCGGCCTGATCCAGGCGCTGCTGGACACCGGGGTCCGGCGCCTCGTGCACTCCTCGACCGCCGCCGTCTACGGCGTCCCGGCGGGCCCGCTCGTCGACGAGTCGGCGCCGTTGCGGCCGCTCAGCCCGTACGGTCGCAGCAAACGCGACGCGGAGGAGCTGATCGCCGCCGCCGGCGCCGCGCACGGGCTGTCGTGGATCGCGCTGCGCTACTTCAACGTCGCCGGGGCCGGCGCCGCGGACCTCGGGGACCGCGGCGCGACCAACCTGCTGCCGCTGGCCTTCGACGCCGTGCAGGGCGGCGCGCCGCTCGTCGTGGCCGGCACCGACCTGCCGACCCCGGACGGCACCGGCGTCCGCGACTACGTCGACGTCACCGATCTCGCCGACGCGCACCACGCCGCGGCCGTACACCTCGAGACGCGGCGGAACGTCGGGCGGATCTACAACGTCGGCGGCGGTCGCGGCGCCTCGGTCCTCGACGTCGTGCACACCGTCGAGTCCGTCACCGGGATGCCGGTGCCGCGCCTGGCCGGGCCGCGGCGGGCCGGGGACGCACCCGCCGTCGTCGCGTCCGTCGACCGGATCCGCGACGAGCTGTCCTGGCGCGCCCGGCACACGCTCACCGACACGGTCGCGGCCGCCTGGACCGCCCGGCGGCACGACACGGTCCCGGTGGCCGGGCGGCCATGACGACCAGGGTCCGGCTGATGCTGCTGGCGGGCGGGACCGCCGTGGTGGTGTGGGCGGCGCTGCACCTGTCCTCCGCCGGCGCGTCCTGGTCGGGGGCGTGGTGGCAGCTCACCACCGTGACCTGGCAGTGGCTCGCCGGGCTCGGCGTCGTCTGGCTGGCCGGGCTCTGTGTGCACACCGTCGTGCTCAGCGCCGCCATGCCCGGGCTCACCCACCGCCGTGCCCTCACGCTCAACCTGGCCGGCAGCGCCCTGTCCAACGTGCTGCCGCTCGGCGGCGCAGCCGGCACCGCGCTCAACCTCGCCATGGTCCGCGGCTGGGGACACAGCAACCTCGACTTCGCCCGGTTCGTCGTGCTGTCGAAGGCGTGGGACTCCGCGGCGAAGCTGGTCATGCCGCTCGCCGCCGTCGTCGCGCTGCTCGCCACCGGCTCGCTGGGCGTCGGCCGGGCCGGCCTGCCGTGGCTCGCCGCGGCGGTCCTCGCCGCCGGTGCCGGGCTGCTCCTGGTCGCCGCGCTCTTCGGCAGCGCCGGTCCGCTCCTTCGCGTGGTCGGGTTCGCCGAGCGGCTGCGGCACGGCCGGCCCGGCCGCGGTGCCGGCACCGCCGCGTCCGGCGCGGTGCCGGGCTGGACGGCCGCGGCCGCGGCGCTGCTGGACGGCACCGGACAGCTCGTGCGCCGCCGCTGGGCCAGGCTCACCTGGGGCATGGCCGGCTACTGGCTGATGCAGGGCGTGCTGTGGTGGCTGTGCCTCCTCGCGGTCGGCGCGGACCTGCCATGGCCGCTGGTCCTCGCCGGCCTCGTCACCGAACGTCTCCTGACCCTCGCCGGGCTCACCCCTGGCGGCGCGGGACTCATCGAAGCCGGCACCGTCGGTGTCCTGATCGGCCTCGGCGCCGACGGGACCGGCGCCCTCGCCGGGGTTCTGCTGTTCCGCGCCTTCATCTTCGTCGCCGAGATCCCCGTCGGCGGCCTGGCCGCGGCGTTGTGGCTGCTGAGCCGGCGCACCACCCGGACCGGACCCTCACGACCGGAGGACCCATGCGGATCACCCACGTCACCGACGTCTTCCTGCCCCGGCTCGGCGGTGTCGAGCTCCAGGTCGACGACCTCAGCACCCGCCAGCGCCACAGCGGGCACCAGCCGGTCGTCCTGACCACGACAGCGCCCGGGGCGTCCGGCGGCGGCGCGGTCCCGGTGCTGCGGCTCGGGCAGGACACGTTCGGGATCGGCCCGTACCGTCACGTGCGGGAGCGACCGCTGCTGCGGACGCTCCGGGCGGGCCGGCCCGATGTGGTGCACGCGCACATCTCCGCGTTCTCGCCCCTCGCGTGGACCCTGACCCGGCTCGCCGCCGCCGACGGCGTCCCCACCGTCGTCACCGTGCACTCGATGTGGCACGACATCGTCCCCCTGGTGCGTCGCTACACCCGCCGGCACGGCGCCGCGGCCTGGCCGGTGACGTGGACCGCGGTCAGCACCGCCGCCGCGGCCGCCGTCCGCGACGCCCTCGACGGCGCGCCCGTCGCCGTGCTGCCCAACGGCATCGACCCGGCCGCCTGGCTGTCCCCGCCCGTCCCGCGTCCCGACGCGGTGCCGACGCTGATCAGCGTGCTGCGGATGGTCCGCCGCAAGCGGCCGGCGGCGCTGCTGGACCTGCTCCTGGCGTTGCGCGCGGCACGGCCCGGCGGGTTCCGTGCCGTGCTCGTCGGTGACGGCCCGCTGCTGCCCGGGCTGCGCCGCCGGGTCGCCGCGGCGGGCGCGGCCGCCGACATCGTGCTCACCGGGGCCCTGGACCGGCCCGCGATCCGGGCCCGGCTCGCCGCCGCCGACCTGTACGTCGCGCCGGCCCGGCACGAGTCGTTCGGCATCGCCGCCCTCGAGGCCCGCAGCGCGGGACTTCCGGTCGTGGCCCGCGCCGGCAGCGGTGTCGCCGACTTCATCCGGGACGGGACCGAGGGCTGGCTGGTGGACTCCGACGACGACCTGCACGCGACGGTGGCCTCGCTTCTGGACGATCCCGCGAGGCTCGCGGCCGTCGCCCGGCACAACCGCGCCACAGCTCCCGGCGTGAGCTGGGCGTCGGTCCTCACCGCCGCCGACGCTGTCTACAGTGCCGCGGCGCACCGCCAGGGCCGCCGGCCGCTGCAACGCTCGTCCTGACGGCCCGATGGGGCGACCTGCCCGCCGTCGCGGCGCGGGTGCCGGGCTCGGCCGCCTGCGCCGTCAACGTCGTCTACGTGGCCCGCCGCACCTGAGCGTCGTCGTCAGACCCGGGCCGGTCGCGGGGTGCGGACGAGGACGACCGCGAACGCGACCAGCCAGCCGCTCCACAGCACGTACCCGGCGAAGTTGGCGAGGTCGACGCCCGGCAGGTCGAGCGGGGACAGCACCCCGGCGAGGATCAGCGTCGCGGACACCGCGCCGAGCACCGTGAACCAGCGGCCGGCCAGCGAACGGCCGGCGGCGGCGAGGACCAGCAGCGTCCACGCGGCGGTGAACAGGTAGCCGAACGTCTCGCCGACGAGGTGGCCGAGGACCTGGTGCGCGGTGTCGAACGAGTCGCGGGCCGCGGCGGCGACCGCCGGGTCGGCGCTGGTGGCGTCGGCGGCGTAGCCGGGCACCAGCAGCGGCCACCGGGACAGCCCGATCACCTGGACGGCCGCGGCGGCGACGCCGGTGAGGACCGCGACGCGCATCACCCGCCCGCCGGACAGCCGCCCGACACCGACCGCGATCGGCGCGAACAGCGCCGCCGACAGGGCCAGGACGGTGAACCAGGCGACGACCGCGGTCTGCGAGCCGCGGAACGCGGCCAGGATGTCGTCGGTCGGTTCCTTCAGCACGTCCGGGTAGTTGAAGACGCTGCCGAGCGCGGTGAACGCGACATTGGTCAGCACGGCGGCGGCGACCAGCAGGGCCGCGGTGAGCTTGCGGTTCATGACGTTGTCCCTTCCAGGTACGGGCGGCTGGCGGCGATCCAGGCGACGAGCAGGTTGCCGGGGTGGTCGGCGAGGTGGTCCCGGGCGAGCGCGTCGACCCGCTCGGCGTCGCCGTCGAGGTGTGCGGTGGCGATCGCGGCGAGCTGCCGGTCGCGGGTGGTGGCGGCGAGCCCGGCCGCCCGGTCCACGAGGGCGCGGGCGCCGGGCGGTGCGGCGAGCGCTGCGGCGACGAGCAGGACCGGGTCGTCGCTGGCCCGGGCCAGTTCGACGATCGCCGCGGCCGCGTCCCGGTCGCCGCCGATGAACCGGCGGATGAGGAGCTCGGTGTCGGTCATGTGGGCAGCGTCGGCGGCAGCGCTGACACTTGGCTGACACCTGCCGCCCGTGCGGTGTCAGCGCTGGCAGGTCGGCCGATGTCAGGGCCGGTCAGGGGGCCGTTAGGGTCGGCGGCGTGCTCACGGTGGCGGTGCTGGGTCCGGTCGAGGTGCGCCGCGACGGCGTCCGGCTGACCGTGCCGGCGGGCCGCACGACCCCGCTGCTGGTCCGTCTCGCTCTCGACGCCGGCCGGGTGGTCCGCGCGGACCGGCTCATCGACGAGCTGTGGCCCGGCGAGACCGCCCGCAACACGCTGCAGGCGAAGGTGTCGAGGCTGCGCCGCGCGCTCGGCGACCCGGCGCTGATCACCGGCGGCGCCGCCGGGTACGCCCTCGCCGTGGACCCGGCGGCGGTCGACGCGCTGGAGGTGCTGCGGCTCGCGGGCACCGTCCCGGCGCTGCGGCAGGACCCCGGCACCGCCGCCAGGGTGTGCGCGACCGCCCTGGCGATGTTCCGCGGCGACCCGCTGCCCGGCGCCGGCGACGCCGGCTGGGTCGCGCCGCACCGGGCCCGGCTCGCGGAGGCGTGGCTGACCCTGACCGAGGAGCACTGCGCCGCCCGACTGGCTCTCGGCGCCGCCGGTGAGGTGGTCGGCGAGCTGGAGAGCCTCGCCGCCGCGCACCCGCTGAGGGAACGGCTGTGGCAGCTGCTCATCACCGCGCTGCACCGCTGCGGGCGGCAGGCCGACGCCCTCGCCGCCTACGGCCGCGTCCAGCATCTGCTCCGCGACGAGCTCGGCGTCGACCCGGGCGCCGGGCTGCGCGCCCTGCAGCGGCAGGTGCTCCGGCAGGAGCTCCCGGCGGAGCCGGCGCCCGGGGGCAACCTCACCGCGCTGCCGACCGCGCTGGTCGGCCGGGACGCCGACCTCGCCGCCGTCGGGCAGCTGCTCGGCACGCACCGGCTCGTCACCGTCACCGGACCCGCCGGCGTCGGCAAGACCCGGCTGGCGATCGAACTGGGTCGCGGCGCCCGACCCGAAGGCGGCGCGTGGCTGGTACGGCTGGAACACGCACAAGCGGCGGCGCCGGTCTGGCAGAGCATCGGTGAGGCGTTCGGGATGACGGACGCCGGCGAGCCGATGGTCCTGGACCGGCTGCGCGGCGCCCGGCTCCTGCTGATCCTCGACAACTGCGAGCAGCTCACCGCGGTCCTGCCGGAGCTCACCGCCCGGCTCCTCGGCGCCGCCGCCGGGTTGCGGATCCTCGCCACCAGCCAGGTCCAGCTCGGCGTCGACGGCGAGACCGTGCACCTTCTCGAACCGCTCACCGTCACCGACTCGATCGAGCTGTTCAGCCGCCGCGCCGCGCAGCACCGGCGGTCGTTCACCCTCGACGAGGGCACCGGCCCGGTCATCGAGCAGGTGTGCCGGTCCCTGGACGGGCTGCCGCTCGCGATCGAACTGGCCGCCGCGCGGGTCAAGGCCCTGTCGGTGCAGGAGATCGCCCGGCGGCTCGACGACCGGTTCACGCTGCTGCGCGACCCGGGCGGGCACCGGCCGGCCCGGCAGCGGGCGCTGCGTGCGGCGATCGCCTGGAGCTACGACCTGCTGTACCCCGACGACCAGCGCGGCCTGTGGGCCCTGGCGGTGTTCCCGGGCGGTGCGCCGCTGGCCGCCGCAGAGGCGGTCCTCACCGCGATCGGGGTGCCCGCCGCGTCGGCCGTGGACGTGATCAACCGGCTCGCCGACCGGTCCCTGGTCACCGTCGACGTCGCGGCCGGCGGCGCCGTGCGGTACCGGCTGCTCGACAGCGTCCGCGTGTTCAGCCTCGAGCAGCTGCGGGCGTCCGGGTCGGCCGGCACGGCGTCCGCCGCGCACGCCGCGTGGTTCGCGGAGGCCGCCGACGCTTGCGCCCGCGGCGTCCGCGGCACCGGGCAGGCCGCCCACCTGACCCTGGCCCGGACCGAGCGGGCGAACATCGACGCCGCCCTGGCCTGGGCTCGCGAGCACGACCCGGCGCTGGGGCTGCGGACCGCGACCGGGTTCGCGTGGGCCTGGGCGCTGCTCGGCGCGGGACCTGACGCCGCCCGCAGGGTCCGCGACGCGGTGACGGCCGGCTCCGGCGCGCAGGAGCGCGCGGCGGGGCTGCTGCTCGCGGTGTGGCTGGAGGCGTCCGGCGGGAACCTGGACCTCGCGGTCGCCGATCTGACGCGGGGCATGGCGCTCGGCGGGCCGGCCGCACACGCCGTCGGGGAGCTGCACCTCGCGTTCGTCCGCAGCCAGCAGGGCCGCGCCGCCGAGGCGCTGCGGCTGCTGGAGCGGTGCCGGGCCACGTTCGCCGCGCAGGACCTGCGCTGGGAGGAAGGCGCGAGCCGGCTGCTGTCCGCGTGGGCGCTGATCGCGCTCGGCGAGCCCGCGCGGGGCAAGGCGGCCTGCGACGACGCGGTGCGGCTGCTGCGGCCGGTCGGCGACCAGTGGGCGCTCAGCCACGCCGAAGGGATGCTCGGCGGGCTCGCGCAAGCGCAGCAGCGGTACGCCGACGCGACCGTCCACCTGCGCCGCGCCGCCGACGCCACGCACCGGCTCGGGTTCGCCGCCGCCGAGGCGCACCACCTCGCCAACCTGGGCCGCGCCCAGGAGCAGCACGGCGACCGGCCGGCCGCGGCCCTCACCTACCGGCAGGCGATCGAGACCGCGCAGGCGACCGGCGACCTGCGCACCGCCGCCCTGGCCGGCGCCCGGCTCGCCCGCGCGCTGCGGCTCACCGACCCCGCCGCCGCCAGGGACGCGGCCGTCTGGTCACGCGACTGGTACGACACGGCGGGCGGCGGCGACGGGCTCGCCCTGGCCGTGCTGGTGCTGGCGACCCTCGACAGCGACCCCGACCGCCTCGCGGAGACGGCGGACGCCGCGAGGACGGCCGGCGACGCCGAGATCGAGGTCCTCGCCTTCGACGCGCTGGCGCATGTACGAGCCGTGCGCGGCGACCCGGACGGCGCCCGGGCGGCCCTCGCCGACGCCGACGCCGCCATGCCCGGCGCCCGGCACCTCCTGGCCGAAACCGACCGCGTCGACCGGGCCCTGACCCTGTCGCGGCTGTAGGCCCCGCGCCGGGTCGGCGGCGCGGGGCCCGTTGTGTCGTGCACGGATCAGACGCGGGTCCACTTCTGGTTGGAGCCACCGGAGCAGTCCCACAGCTGCAGCTTCGAGCCGTTGGCGGTCCCGCGCTCGGCCACGTCGACGCACTTGTTGGCGCCGGTGTTCACGATGTCGCCGGAGGCGCTGACGGTGAAGCGCTGTGCGTTGGAGCCGTTGCAGGTGTACAGCTGGATCGCCGTGCCGTTGGCGGTGCCGGCCGCCGCGGCGTCCATGCACTTGCCGAGGGCGCGGATGGTGCCGTCGGAGCCGATCGTCCACTGCTGGGCGCCGCTGCCGTTGCAGTCCCAGATCTGCAGCCGCGCGCCGTCGACCGGGTTGGCGGACGGGATGTCGATGCAGCGGCCGCTGCCGTTGCCGCGCAGGGCGTTGGTCCCGCCGGTCGGCGGGGTCGTGCCCGAGGTGCTCACCCGGACGTAGTCGATCAGCATGCGGTTGAGCGCCGGGGTGCTGCCGTTGGGGCTGCCGGGGAAGTTCCCGCCGACGGCCAGGTTGAGGATGATGAAGAACGGGTGGTCGTAGACCCACCGGTTGCCGCGCAGGCTGGCCGGCGTGGCCCGGAAGTACTCCGAGCCGTCGATCGTCCAGATGATCAGGTTCGGTGACCAGTCGACGGCGAACACGTGGAACGCGTCGCCGACGGGGACGCCGAGGTTGCGGGTGCCGCCGACGGCGTTGCCGCCGGAATAGCCCGGGCCGTGCAGGGTGCCGTAGATGGTGTTCGGGTCACGGCCGACGTTCTCCAGGATGTCGATCTCGCCGTCCGTGGGCCAGTTGCCGCCGCCGAGCATCCAGAACGCCGGCCACAGCCCGGTGCCCTTGGGCACCTGGATGCGGGCCTCGATGTGGCCGTACTGCTGGGTGAACTTCCCGGCCGTCTGGATCCGGCCGGAGGTCCACTGACAGGTGCCGTACCAGCAGCTGCGGCCGCCGCTCTCCCGGCGCGCCTCGATGACCAGGTTGCCCTGGCCGTCCTGGTACACGTTGCTGTTGCCGCTGTTGTAGTACTGCAGTTCCTGGTTGCCGAAGCCGGCGCCGCCGGTGTCGTAGTTCCACCGGGAGCCGTCCACGGCCTGCTTGTACGCGCCGTTGAACTCCTCGGCCCAGACCACCGCGGCCTCGGCGGCCTGCTGCCCCGCGGTGACGACCAGCCCCGCCGCGATGGCGGTGCTGGCCACGACCGCGGCGGCCAGGGTTTTGAGCTTGCGCAATTCGGGGTCCCTTCTGGGCGAGACGCCCGCCGTGGGCCGCCGCGGACCGCATCCGGGTGGATGGGCCGGAGGTCCCGTGGCGGGCGGGAACCGCTCCTGCCGACCGGGCGGAGCCGGCAGGTCCATCGATCTGAAAGGTTGGTTAACAGATCCCAGGCAGGCTATGACGGCCCAGCTCAACCGTCAATACGAGACTTGAATTAAGACCTGTTCAAGCAAAACCCGCCGACGCCTGCGCCGCGCCTGCACCACGGCTCACTGGCGCGGTCACACCCGTCACGCGATGCTGGGACCACCGGTCGACCGAAGGAGCAGATTGAACGCTGGACTGACGGCGCAGCTGTGCCACGCCGATGCCGTACACCTGCAACCGGAACGCGTCCTGGCCGGCATCCGCCGGTTCTGGCCGTCGGCGGAGCTCGTCGACGGCACCGGGGACGGCGGCGCGTTCATGGTCGCGTTCCCCGAGCTGACCGGCCGCACCGCCGACGACCTCGACGTCCGGCTGCTCGTCGCGATCCGGCAGGCCGCACCCCAGCGGGCCCACCGCGACCTCAGCCAGACCTGGGAATGGCCGGACGCGGAGCAGACGCTGGCGGCCGCGGCGCACACCGTGACCGCGACCGAGGTCTTCGGCACGTCGTTCGCCCCCGCCAACCGCGTCCGGGCGTTCGTCTCCGTCACCCGCGGGATCGCCGCCGCCACCACACCCGCCGGGATCTGGTGGCCGGGCAGCGCCGTGGCGACCCACCCCGGGTCGTTCGGCGGGCGGCCGCTGACCGGGATCGTCAACGTGCGCATGTTCAACGTCACCGGCAGCCCCGGCACCCTGCTGATGGACACCCTCGGCCTGGCCGCGCTCGGCCTGCCCGACCTCGAGTGCGTCTACGCCGGGCTGCCGCCGGACCAGATGGCCGGGTACCTGCAGGACGCCGCCGAATACCTGGTCGCCGGCAACGTCATCCGCGGCGGGGACACCATGCAGGGCCTGACCGGCAACCGCCGCTGGAAGGTCGCCGCCAGACCCGCCAGGACCGACCCCGACCGGGCGGTCCTGGCGATCACGCCCCGGTAACCCGGTTCCGGGGACCGGCCGCGGCGGATACGCTCGCGGCATGACCTGGCGACATTGATCCTGTGCCCGAGGCCCGCCGGCAGTGGTCGCACCGCCCGACCACCGCCCGCAATCCTTCCGGAAGGCCTCACCCCCCATGTCACCAAGGCGTGTCACCGCTGCCCTGTACGGGTTCGCGTTCCTCGACGACTTCGTCCTGCTGTACCCCCTGTACGCGCTGCTGTTCAGCGACACGGGCCTGTCGGTGTGGCAGATCTCGTCGCTGTTCTTCATCTGGTCCGCCACCGGCGTGCTGTTCGAGGTGCCGTCCGGCGCCTGGGCCGACGCCGTCTCCCGCAAGCTGCTGCTGTGCGTCGGCCCGCTGCTCACCGCCGCCGGGTTTGCCCTGTGGGTGTGGACCCCGTCGTACTGGGCGTTCGCGCTCGGCTTCCTGCTCTGGGGCGTCCGCGGCGCGCTGACCTCCGGCGCCCTCGAGGCACTCGTCTACGAGGAGCTCGACCGCGCCGGCGCCGCCGACCGGTACGCCCAGGCGATGGGCCGCTCCAAGGCCGCCGGCATGATCGCCGTGGTCCTCGCGATGGGCCTCGCCACACCGGTCTTCGACCTCGGCGGCTTCCCGGCCATCGGCGTCGCGAGCATCGCCGCCTGCCTGGGCACCGCCGCCGTCGCCGCGCTCTTCCCGGAACACCGCGGCGCGGCCGGGTCCGGCGGCGACGACGAAGGCTGGGCCGCGCAGCTGCGGGCCGGGCTCGCGGAGGCGCGGCACGTCCGGCCCGTGCGGACGGCGGTCATCGTGTGCGCCGCCGCCACCGGGGTCTGGGGCGCCCTCGATGAATACACCCCGCTGCTCATCCTCGACACCGGAGTCGCGGCGGCCACGGTACCGCTGCTGCTGCTGGTCATCTGGAGCGCCGCGACGGTCGGCAGCCTCCTCGCCGGCCGCGCCGCCCACCTGCGCACCCCATGGTTCGTGGCGATCCTCGCCACCGCCGCGGTGCTGATGGCCGCCGGCGCGCTGCTCGGCACCGTGCCCGGCATCCTGCTGGTCGCGGCCGCGTTCGGCGGCTTCCAGCTGGCCAGCGTCGTCGCCGACGCCAGGCTCCAGGCCCGCATCACCGGCCCGGCCCGCGCGACGGTCACGTCCCTCACGGGCATGGCGACGGACGTGTCGACCCTCGCCGTCTACGCCGCGTACGCCGCCCTGTCCACCACCACCGGCAACGGCGGCTCGTTCGCCGTCCTCGCCCTGCCCTACGCCCTGGTGGCGGCGTGGATGCTGCGCTCGGACCGCCAGGCCGTCGGGCCCGATCCGGCCACGGCCCGCTGAGAAACCGGTGTTCGCCAGCAGCCCGGTCCTGCCGCGACAGGCTGCTGGCGAACGATCCGTACGCCGGTGCGGCGCAGACGCTGACAGACGAGTTCCGCGGGTGACCGCTGTGACGTACTCCTGCGCGGTTGAGGCGGTAGCACCAGCTCCGGGAAGGTTCAGACCGCCGACACGCCGGGCTCGCCGCGACCCGCCGAAGCGAGCAGTGCCGCGATCGCGGCGGTGTCGGTGAGATCGTTCCATGCCGCGACCGCGCCGGTGGCCAGCAACTGCTCGACGGTCTCGCCGCCGGAAGCGACCCCGATCGACTGCGCCCCACCGAGCAGACCGGTGCGGACGTCATGGCTGCTGTCGCCGATGACGACCGTGTTGTCGCGGTCGAAGACCGTGCCGTACCTGTCCGCCGCACGCCGTTGCGCGATGGCGACGAGCTTCGGCCGGTCGGTGTCGTCGTCGCCGTACGCGCCGACATCGAGGTCGACGTAACGGTCCAGGTCGACCACCTCAAGCTTGATCCGGGCGACCCGGCGCTAGTTGCCGGTGAGGACCGACTGGACCAGGTACGGCTGCCCGGCAAGGTTGGCGAGCGCCCGGCCCGCGCCGGGCAGCGCTCTCCCGCGCCGGGCGAGGTCGTCGCGGTGCCTCTCGTACTCCGCAGGCAGCGCCGCCTGATACCTGCCCAGGTACGGCTCGTCGGCGTCGATGCCGTGTAGCCGCAGCGTCGCGGTCAGGATCGACGGCTCGGTCTGCCCAGTCACGTCGGCCTTGTGGACCATCTGGATACCTGTCGCCGTGCGGAAGGCGGCCGCGTACAGCTCGCCGCCAAGGCCACGGGTTTCGATCAGCGTGTGGTCGACGTCCCCGAGGACCAGCCGGCGGGCGGACCGAGGCAGGATCATCACCCTGAGTTTGCCAGGCGGAGCGTGGCTGGCGGCGATCCAGGCGACGAGCACGTTGGACCGGTGTTAACCGGGATAGGGCTGCCAAGGCGGGCCTGGCGGCGGCGGTGCAGCCGCAGCAGCGCGGCGACGGCGGCGATCGTGGCCGCCAGGCCGAGACCCGATCCACCCCGCGCCGGACGTGGATCCCGTGTGCTGGTGGCCGTTTGGCGTGGGGTCTCAGGGGCACGCCACCCTCCGCGAGCTCCGAGATCATCAAGCCGTTGAACCACCGGCCATAGTGGTCCTTCGCCCGTCAGGTTCGTAGCTGACCGTCGTTGGTGTAACCAGGCGTGGTCCTGCTCGTCACGTCGCCCGGCTGTCGGTCTCAGTTCGGCGCCACGAAGGTCCCTCGGCCCTGGACGGTGCGGACCGCACCCTCGTCGCGCAGGACCTCGATGGCGTGGATGACCGTTCCTCGCGCAAGTTCGAACTCTTGCTGGAGCGACGTGATGCTCGGGACTGGCCGGTTCGGCGGGTAGACGCCCGTCCTGATCCGTTCACGTAGAACCGCCGCGAGCTGTAGGTACAGCGGTTCTGGGCCCTCCGGATCAATCACTCCTTGAAGGTAAGCGGTCACGGTCTTCCGCAATCCGTCATGGCAGACCATGGACTACCATGTAACAGTGAGATACGGTGACGACGGATGCGGCGATCAGGGCGAGGAGGAATACGGGCCGCCTCATCCGTCCTAACCATGCGCAGCAAGGGAGCGACGATGACCGCCCACCCCGACTGGTGCGTCCGCACCGCCTGCACGGCCTACGTTCTTGACGGAGATGAGTACCACCGGTCCGAACCGGTCGTGGTCAAGACCGACGATCCGGCCATCAACCTTTTCATCTGCAAGTTAGCCGACCCGGACGGCGCAGATGAGCACATCGAGATGGCGATGTTGCAGTTGTCCGATGGGCAGCCGTGGCACCTGACTGAGCCGGTCGCGAATCGGGAGATCCTCCTCCCTCGCGACTCGGCTGATGCCGTGCGACAAGCCCTGGCCGAGCTGGTCTGACCGCGACCCCGCTGCCCGCATTCCGGGCATGCCGGGGCAACCCGGCATTCCATGGCTCGATCATGGTCGCCGTGGATGGCGGTCAACTGGCGAACGGGCGATGTCACGGACCGGCTGTTCTCCATAGCGTCCGGCCGCCTGCGAAAAGGACCTGCTGGACTCACACGGCTCCCGCGCCGCGCTCCGGGGTGTCAGTGCCTCAAACGCTCGACCGGCCAGCACCTCGCTCGTCGCCAAGAGCGCTTCGCGGCACGAGCATGTACGCAGTCACAGCATGCTTAGGTTGGATGGGCACCGTCGCCGCCGCCCTCGGTAGTCGCAGGGAACGTCCCGCTCGGTTCGACTACACCTGGATCTCGGGACGGAACCCACACCACGGCTCAGCCTTGGTGCGGTTCGATATCGCGTCCTGGCTGTTGGCGCCTGAGCCGCCCCCGGGGCCGCCGCCGCTCGGAGACCCGATTTGGTCAGCCGGCGGGGTGCTGCAGGCGGTCGCTGAGGTCGCGGAGGAAGGCGACGGCGTCGCGGCCGTTAAGGATGCGGTGGTCGTAGGCGAGACCGAGCTGCACGACGGTACGCGAGGCCACCGCGCCGGACGGGTCGAGGGTCAGCTCGGTCTGGCGGCCGGCGAGGGAGACGGCGCACGCCGTGCCGGGCAGGACGACCGGGACGGCGTGGCTGACGTCGTCGTCGGTGTGCAGGGCGACGACGATGGTGGCGCCGGTGAGGTCGGCGGCGCGGAAGGTGCCGCGCAGCGCGGTCATCCGGTGCGCCATCAGCGCACCGGCGATCTCCTTGACGGAGGCCGACTCCACGGACCGCAGGACCGGCACGTGCAGGCCTTTGCCGACGTCGATGGTGACGCCGACGTCGGCGGTGTCCGGGACGTGCACGACGCCGGGCTCGACGAGGTGGGCGAAGCACAGCGGGTGCGTGGCCAGGAGGGCGCCGATGGCGGCGATCAGCAGCTCCGGCACGCCGACGAGGCGGCGGTGCTCCCGGGTCAGCGCCTGCGCGTGGCCGGCCGCGGCGTCGACGGGCACCTTCACGGCGACGAACGCCGCCGGCACGGTGCGGTGCGACTCGGCGACGACCGCCCCGACTGCCCGCTGCGCCGCCGGCAGCTCCACCCGCCGCCCGCCGGCGGTGGCGGGTGTGGCGGGCGTGGCGGGCGGGGCCGGGGCGGCGAGGGGAGCGAGATCCGCCACCCGCACCACCTTGCGCCCCAGGGACCGCACGGCCTCCATGGAGATGCCCCGCTCCGTCATCGCCCGCAACGCCGGCTCCGTGATGACCGGCCCGCCGGACGGGACGGCGGGGGAGGGGGTCAGGAACACGTCCCGGTCGGCCGCCGACGCGAACAGCCGCCCGAGCACCGCGCCCACCCCGCACGCCGCCCCGACCGCCAGGACGTGGTGCAGCACCCCGTCGCCGGGGCTCGGCAGCTCCTCCGCCGCCTTCGACGTCTCCACCGTCGCGACGGGGTCGCCCTCGCGGACGGTCGCGCCGTCCTCGGCGATCCACTCCACGAGGGTGTACTCGGTGTCGTTGGCGTTGAGCTTCGGGACCAGGATCTCGGTCATCGGTGTGCCTCCAGCACGGCCCGCACGATGGTGTCCGCCTGCACGAGGACGTCGCGTTCCAGGTGCGCGGCGGACGGGATGACGCTGTCGGCGGACTGCAGCAGCCGCACGGGCCGCGATGTCGACCGCTGCAGCCGGTACGCGACGTCGGTGCCCCATCCCGCGCCCGGGGTGCCGTCCTCGACGACGAGGACCGGACCCCCGGCGGGCAGGATCGGCAGCACCGGCTCCAGGTCCAGCGGATACAGCCGGGCCGGGACCAGGAGGCGGCCGCTCAGCTCGTACCGCAGCAGCAGCGTCCGCATGGCGGCCATCACCCGGACCGCGAGCCCGCCGGGCGCGACGATCACGAAGTCCGCCGGCAGGTCGTCGACGCCGACGAAGGCGAAGCCGCCGGTGTGCGTGACGGTGAACAGCTCGTCGGCCCGCGGCGGCGCGGTGTAGAGGGTCTTGTCCTCGAACAGCAGCGCCGGCCGGCCGCTGCCGAGTGCGGAGCGCAGCAGCTCCAGCGGGTCGTGGAACGGGCTCAGCTCGTACACGTCGAGGCCGGGCACCCCGATGAAGTGCTTCTGCGGGCTCTGGCTGTGCGTCGGCCCGTAGCCGCGGTTGCCGCCGGTCGGGCAGCGCACCACGACCGGCATCGGCACCGGATGGCCGTACATCGTGGTGGACTTGGCGGCGAAGTTGACGATCTGGTCGAAGGCGAGCGCGACGAAGTCCGCGAACATCATCTCGACGATCGCCTTGTCGCCGGCGAGCGCGAGCCCGTTGGCGACGCCGACGATCCCGGCCTCGCTGATCGGGGTGGTGATGACCCGCCGCGGGAAGCGGGTCGACAGGCCCCGGGTGATGCCGAACGCGCCGCCGTAGGGGTCGGCGATGTCCTCACCCAGCAGGTACAGGGAAGGGTCCTCGGCGAGGAGGGTGCCGAGGGCGGCGTTGAGCGTGTCGCCGACCCTGCTTCTCGTCGTCATCGCCGCTCCTGTACCGGTGGCCGCCCGGTCACGTCCCGCACCACGGCGGCGACCAGTGCGCGTTGCGCGGTGTCGAGGTCGGCGAAGCGCGCGCCGAGGCTCTCGGCGTACCGCGGGTACCAGTCGGCGGCCCGCAGACCGGCGAGCTCCGCGCCGGAGCGGGGGTCGTCGCCCTTGCTGTGCGGGCCGAGGCGGCGGGTCGCGAACTCGACGACGAGCGGCCCGCCACCGTCCCGGACCCGGTCCAGCGGCTTGTCCAGCAGCGCCCGCATGTCCGCCACGTCGTCGGCCGGCACGTACAGGTAGCCGGCGCCGAACGCGTCGGCGCGGGCCGCGATCGTCCCGGCGAGCTGCGCCGTCGTCGGGGTGCTCTGCGCGATGCCGTTGTGCTCGACGGCGACGAGCAGCGGCAGCCGCCACAGCGACGCCATGTTCAGCGCCTCGTAGACCGCGCCCTCGCCCCACGTACCGTCGCCGATGTGCACGCACGCGAGCCGGCCGGGCTCGTGGTGGGCGAGGTGCAGGGCGGCGCCGGCGGCGACGGGCAGGCTCTCGCCCTGCACGCCGGTGGACAGGTACCGGTCGCGTTTGAGGTGCTGGCTGCCGCCGACACCGCCGCAGACCGCGCCCTCCCGGCCCATGATCTCGGCGAGGAGCCCGGCGGGGTCGCCGAAGCGGGCCAGGTAGTGGCCGTGCCCGCGGTGGTTGCTGAAGACGAAGTCGGCGGGGTGCAGCAGCGGCCGCAGCGCGACGGGGACCGGCTCCTGCCCGAGGCACGTGTGGGTCGTGCCGGGGATCAGCCCCTGTGCGAACAGGTCGAGCAGCGCGGTCTCGAAGTGCCGGATGAGCAGCAGCAGCCGCAGGTCGTCGTCGGTCACGCGGACCGCCGCGCCAGGATCTCGGCGAGCGCCCGCCGGCGGGCCGGGTCGAGGGCGGTGGACCGCGCGGCGGGCACGGTGACGGGAAGGCCGGCCAGATAGCGTTCGAACGTGCCGGGGTCCAGCCCACCGGCGAAGGCGGCCGCCGAGGCCCGGCCCATGGCCGCGATCTCGGCGTGGTGCCCGGGGTCGTCGAGGAGCCGGCGCAGCGCGGCCAGCCACGGGGCGACGTCCTGCGCGGGCACGTCCGGCTCCGGGTACGGCGCGTCCGGCCGCTGCGGCAGGTACCGGGTGATCGGCGTGACCGGCAGCAGGTAGGGCACGCCGAGCTTCGCCTCCCCGAGCCCGCCGACGTCGGAGGCGAGGACGGGCACGCCGTGCAGCATCGCCTCGACGGCCGTGTACCCGAACGTCTCGTCCCACAGCGACGCCATCAGCAGCACCCTGGTCCGGGCGAACACGGCGGCGAGGTCGTCGGCGGGCGGCACGATCGTGATGTTCGGCCGCGCGGCGAGCGCCTCGCGGTCACCGGCGGTGGTGCCCCACGTCGGCACGGCCAGGAACGGCACGTCCGGGCAGGCGTCGGCGAGCCCGAGCAGGATCGGCAGTCCCTTGTACCCGCACGGGTTCACCATCGTCACCGCGTCGCCGTCGCCGGCCGGGAACGGGCCGGGGCCGTAGACCTGCGGGTTGATGAGCGTCGCGTCGATCCCCGCGTGCGCGCGGACGTAGTCGCGGGCGGCGTGGCTGATCGCGACGACCCCGGCGGCGCGGCGCAGCAGCCGCAGCCCGGACTCGCTCGGGTAGAACGCCCGCGGCCCGAACGGCAGCTGCTGCAGCGTGTGCACCAGGTACACGACACGGCCCGGGGTGGCGCGCAGGGCGAGGCCGAGCATCAGCGACCCCGGGTCGTCGGACGGCACCAGGGTCCGGCCGGGCCGCTCCCGCTCCGCGACCGCGAGGACGGTCGCGGCGAGCCGGGACGGCGACGTGACCGCGTGGACCGTCACCCCGCGGTACGTGTACTCGACGGCGTCGCCGGTGTGCCGGGCGTCGGTGACGCCGCGGGCGGCGAGGTCGGCGAGGAGGTCCTCGACGGTGAGCCGGTGCTCGGTGGCGTGCAGCGGGGTCACCGCGACGCACCGGTGCCCGCGCGCCGCCAGCTCCTCCAGGAGGATCCGGTCGGCCCGGTTGGCGCCGCCGTGGCTGGGCAGGTACCGCATGTTCTGCGCCAGCAGGACGGTCATGGCCGCCATCTAGTCGGCCTGGCCCAGCAGCGCCGCGATCTCCGCGTCGGACATGCCGTCCAGCTCGGCCATGACGGCCGCCAGCTCGGCCGGGGCGAGCCCGTCCAGCTGCGCCTGGGTGATCGCCCGGGCCGCCGCCGCGACGGTCAGGTCGGTCTCGAAGAGCGCGTCGACGGGGACCTCGACGCCCATCGTGTCCTGCACGCGGGCCAGGAACGCGACCAGGGTCAGCGACTGGCCGCCGAGGACGAAGAAGTCGTCGTCGACGGACGTCGCGGGCAGCCCGAGGTCGGTCCAGATCCGCAGGACGGTGGCCTCGGTGACGTCGGGGGTGGATGCTGTCATCGCTCGGTTCTCCTGCCGCTTCAGCGGGCGCTGCGGGGACGCATGTCGGTCCACACGGTGTCGATGTGCTCGAGGCAGTGCTGGCGGGTCCCGGTGGTGCCGTCGGGGTGCCAGCCGGCGGGCGGTGCGTGGCCGGCGGGCCAGATCGAGTACTGGTCCTCGTCGTTGCGGACCACCTGATACGGCTCGGACGTCTCGCTCATGTGCTGTGCTCCTTGCGTTTCGCCGCGCGGGCGCGGGCGCCGATGAGGTCGTCGGGCACGGCGTCGGGCACCCGGTCGTCGAACTGGGCGAGGCTCGGCAGCCGCAGCGACACCAGCACCTGCATCGCCATGACGGCGGCGAGGAGCAGGAACAGCAGCGCCGTGCCGCGGCCCGCGCCGGTGCCGATGACCGCGCCTACGGTGCCCGCGAGGGCCCCGCCGGGCGCCATCAGCGGTTCCAGGAGACGGCTGCCGACCGGCCCGACGATCGCGTAGCCGATGGGGATGGTGGAGAACGCGATGACGGTGTTCACCGCGAACACCCGCCCGTGGAAGCGCTGCGGCACCTTCACCTGCACGATCGTGGTGTAGACGCCGTTGGCGAGGGTCAGCCCGAACGACATGCCCAGCGCGCCGGCGGCCACGAGCAGCTCGCTGGTCCGCAGCCCCGGCAGCGCGCTGAACGCGGCGAGGACCAGCACGATCAGCAGCATCCCGCGGACCCGCTGCTGCCGCGGCCCGCCCCAGAAGCTCATCAGCAGCCCGCCGAGGATCGCGCCGAGCCCGCCGGCCATCGCGACCCGGGCGACGGCGTCGAGGTCGGCGAAGGACAGCACCAGCGGCGAGATGAGCAGGAACAGCGGGGTCATGAACAGGTTGAGCACCGCGAAGAACACCAGGACCGGGCGCAGACCGCCCTCGCCGAGGGAGTACCGCCAGCCGCCGACGACCTCCTGCCAGAACGTCTCCCGCCGCGCCCACGCGAGGGTCCGCGGGAACCGGACGAGCAGCACGACGGCGGTGGCGACGACGTAGCTGGCGACGTCCAGCAGCAGCACCCCGCGCAGCCCGACGGTCGCCATCAGCCCGGCGGCGGCGAGGGGCACCAGGAACTGCCCGGCGCCGAAGCTCAGCTGGACGATGCCGTTGGCGTGGCCGAGGTACCGCTTCGGCACGAGCTGCGGCACCGCCGACGCGAACGCCAGCCGCTGGAACGTGAGCGCGATCGACAGCGTCACCAGCAGCACGTAGATGTGGCCGATCCGCAGCGTCCCGGTGAGGGCGAGGACGAGCAGGACGGCCTGGCTGGCGCCGGCGGCGATGTCGCCGAGGAGCATGACCGTGCGCCGGTCGTAGCGGTCGATGACGGCACCGGCGATCGGCGCGACCAGCATCCCGGGCACCAGGCCGAGGACGGCGAACACCGCGAACCGGACCAGGGACCCGGTCTCCAGGTAGATCCACAGCGGGATCGCGAACTCGGTGAGGGCCGAGCCGACGATCGACACGAGCTGCCCGGCGGCGACGGCCATGAACCGGCCGAGGCTCGGCTCGGGTCCCGACGCGACGACGCCGGTGCCGGGGACGGACGTGGAGCGGCCGGCGACGGTCCAGCCGCCGTCGGGGTCGGCGACCGGCGCGTCGGTGCGGTGCACGGCGGTGACGATCCCGGCGAGCTCCGTCGCGCGGTACTTGAGGAAGAAGTGCCCCGCCTCGTCGAGCACGACGAGCGCAGTGGTGCCGGTCAGGAAGTGCCACTCCCGGAACCGTTCGGCGTAGAACTCCGTCTGCGTGTCCTCGCTGCCGACGACGGAGACGACGGGCGCCCGCAGCGGCGTGAGGTCGCCGTCGGCGAACAGGCCGGTGAAGTACTCCTCGGCGAGCCTGGTGTGCTCGCGCATGTTGCTGATGATGGTGTCGGCCTCGGCCCGGTCGAACTCGGCCATGTCGACGCCCATGGACCGCATCCAGTTCTCGTACACGCGGTTGCCGAGCAGCGCCTCCCGCCCCGCGATCCGCGACAGCAGCCCGGTGATCCTCCCGGTGGGGCGGGCGAACGGGAACACCGCGCCGATGTAGACGGCGTCGACGGTCCGGCCGGCCGCCTCGAGGCGGCGGGCGAGCTCGACGGCGAGGGACGAACCGACACCGCAGTGCCCGTACACGATGAGCGGCCCCTCGACGCGTTCCAGGACCTCGGCGGTGCAGCGGGCGGCGAGCTCGTCGAACGGCAGCGCCTCCTCCTTGAGCCCGATGTCCTGGCCCGGGATCGAGACCGCGTGCAGCGACCAGCCGTCCGGCAGCGCGTCCGCGAGGGGCTGGTACACGACGGCGCTGCCACCGCCGTACGGCACGCACACCAGGGACGCGACCCGCTGCGCGGCGGGGACCGGGCGGGTCAGCTCGTTGAGCAGCCGCCGCGGCCCGCGTTCGGCGGCGGGCGTGTCCAGCAGCTCGGCGAGGGCGCGGACGGTGCGGTGCTGGAACACGTCGAGCACCGACACCCCGCCGCCCGCGCCGGTGCGCAGCCGCGCGACGACCTGGGTGGCGATGAGGGAGTGCCCGCCGAGGTCGAAGAAGTCGTCGTCGATGCCGAGGGTCTCGACGCCGAGCAGGTCCCGCCAGATGCCCGCGATGAGCTGTTCGGCGGGTGTACGGGGCTCGACCAGCTCGGCGGCGGCGTCGCGGCGCACCACCGGGGCGGGCAGCGCCCCGCGGTCGAGCTTGCCGTTCGGGGTCAGCGGCAGCCGCGGCAGGATCACGATCCCGGCCGGCACCATGTAGTCCGGCAGCCGGGTGCGCAGCGCGGCCCGTAGCGGCGCGTCCTGCAGGTCGTCGTCCGCCGCGAGGTACGCGACGAGCCGCTTGTCGCCCGGGTTGTCCTCGCGGACGATGACGGCGGCGTCCCGGACGCCCGGCTGGTCCCGCAGCGCCGACTCGATCTCGCCGAGCTCGATGCGCAGCCCGCGCAGCTTCACCTGGGTGTCGATGCGGCCGAGGAAGTCGACGGTGCCGTCGGGGCGGCGGATCGCGAGGTCCCCGGTCGCGTACATCCGGGTGCCGGGCGGGCCGTACGGGTCGGGCAGGAACCGTTCCGCGGTCAGCGCCGGCCGCCGCAGGTAGCCGACCGCGAGGCCGGTCCCGGCGATGAACAGCTGCCCCGGCACGCCGGCCGGGACGGGCCGCAGCTTCCCGTCCAGCACGTACAGGGCGATGTTCTGGATCGGCGCGCCGATCGGCACCCGCGCGAGGCCGGTGAGGGCGTCGCCGTCGCAGTGCCAGGCGGACACGTCGATCGCCGCCTCGGTCGGCCCGTACAGGTTGTGCAGCCCGGCCGGCAGCGTGGCCAGGCACCTGCGGGCCAGGTCGACGGGCAGCTCCTCGCCGCTGCAGATGACGCGCCGCAGCGACGTGCACCCGGACACCCCGTCGGCGGCGAGGAACACCGCCAGCATCGACGGCACGAAATGCAGAGTGGTGACCTTCTCCGCGCGGATCAGGTCGCGCAGGTAGTCGGCGTCGCGGTGCCCGCCCGGCTTGGCGAGGACCAGCCGGGCGCCGGTGAGCAGCGGCCAGAAGAACTCCCACACCGACACGTCGAAGCTCGCCGGGGTCTTCTGCAGCACGACGTCGCCGCCGTCGAGCCGGTACTCGCGCTGCATCCAGTCGAGGCGGTTGACGATGCCCCGGTGGGTGTTCGGCACGCCCTTCGGCCGCCCGGTGGACCCGGACGTGTAGATGACGTAGGCGACGTCGCCGGGCGCCGGGAGGTCGAGCGGCTCGCCGGCCGGCGGCAGCGGCGCGTCCAGGTCGACCACGGTCGCGCCGGTCGGCGGGAGCGCGGCGGCGAGCCGGGCCTGGGTGAGCACGACCGGCGCGGCGGCGTCGGCGAGCATGAACGCCAGCCGGTCCGCCGGGTACTCCGGGTCCAGCGGCACGTAGGCGGCGCCGGCCCGCATGACGGCGAGCAACGCCACGACGAGCTCGTGGGAGCGTTCCGCGCACACGGCGACGAGGTCGCCGCGGCCGACGCCGAGCCGCCGCAGGTGCCCGGCCAGGGCCGCGGACCTCGCGTCGAGGTCGGCGTAGCTGAGGTCGGCGCCGTCGAAGGTGACCGCGACCGCGTCGGGGTGCTCGGCGACGGTCCGGGCGATCAGCGACGGCAGCGTCGCGTCCGCCGGCACCTCGACGAACGCGGGCGGCCGCACGAGGTCGGCGTGCTCGCCGGGCGTCAGGAGGTCCACATCGGACAGCCGCACCGCGGGGTCGGCGGCGACGGCGTGCAGGAACGCCCGCAGGTGCCGGGCGAGCCGCTGCGCGGTGCCGGCGGTGAACAGGTCCGTGTTGTAGACGACCGTCGCCCACAGCTCGTCCGGCGTCTCGTTGACGTACAGCTCGACCTCGAACCGGGTCGCGGTCACCGGCGCCGGCCAGTGCCCGACGGTCAGCCCGGCGAACGCGCGGCCGGTCGTCGTCTCGGCGTAGTTCTGCATCGCGAACAGCGCCTGGAACAGCGGTGGGCGCCGCACGTCCCGTGGCCCGCCGAGGTCCTGGACGAGTTGCTCGAACGGCAGTTCCTGGTGCGCGTACGCGTCGAGGCAGGTGTCCCGGGTGCGCTCCAGCAGCTGCGCGAACGTCGGGTCGCCGTCCAGCCGCGCCCGCAGCGTCAGGGTGTTGACGAACATGCCGACGAGCCGTTCCAGCTCCGGGTGGGCGCGCCCGGCGACGGGGGAGCCGACCGCGAACCCGGTCTGGCCGGTGGCCCGGCCGAGGACGGCGTGGAACGCGGCGAGCAGCGTCATCGACAGCGTCGCGCCGTGCGCGCGGCCCAGCGCGGTCAGCTCGTCGCGGAGCGCCCCGCCGAGCGCGACGGTGTGCTCGGCGCCGGCGAACGTCTGCCGGGCCGGCCGCGGGTGGTCCGTCGGCAGTTCGAGGGGCTCGACGCCGGCGAGGGCGTCGCGCCAGTAGGCGAGGTCGGTCTCCTTCGCCGGCCCGGCCATCCGCTCGCGCTGCCACGCGGCGTAGTCCCGGTACCGCACCGGCGGGTCCGGCAGCGGGCTGCCGCAGTACAGCGCGGCGAGCTCGTCGGCGAACACGTCCATCGACCAGCCGTCGGTGACGATGTGGTGGATCGCGACGACGAGCAGGTGGTCGTCGCCGGCGAGCCGGACCAGGACCGGCCGGACGAGCGGGCCGGCGGCGAGGTCGAACGGCTCGGTGACGTGGGCGGTGACGAGCCGCCGCGCGTGCGCCTCGTCGTCGGCGGGCAGGACGGCCAGGGCGATCGGGGCGGGCGGGTCGACGTGCACGGCCGGGCGGCCGTCGCCGGGGTCGGTGAACCGGCTGCGCAGCGGCTCGTGCCGGGCGACGACCCCGCTGAACGCCGCCGACAGGGCGGCCGGGTCGAGGGCGCCGTGCAGCCGCAGCACGACGGGGATGCTCGCGGCGCCGCTGCCGGGCGCGAACTGTTCCAGGAACCACAGTCGCTCCTGCGCGAACGACAGCGGCACCGGCGCGCCGTCGGGCAGCGCGGGCACGACCGGCCCGGCCGGTGCCTGCCGGCGCAGCCGGCGGTCCAGCAGGGCGCGTTTCGCGTCGGACAGCCCCTCCCGGGACGGTGCGTCGGGGGTGGCGGTCACAGGGTCGGCTCCTCGTCCAGCAGCAGCAGCGCCTCGGCGTCCTCGTCGGACAGCCCGGCCAGGTCGGCGATCATCAGCTCCTCGACGGCTGCCGCGAGCGGGCCGAGGCGGGGGTGGCTGAACATGGTCCGCAGCGGGACCTCGGTGCCGGTCGCGGCCCGCAGCCGGCCGGCGACCTTCATGGCGAGCAGCGAGTGCCCGCCGACGGCGAAGAAGTCGTCGTGGACGCCGACCCGGTCGACGCCGAGGACCTCGCACCACACGCCGGCGACGAGCTCCTCCGCCGCGGTGCTCGGCGGCACGTACCCCACCGGCGCCCGCGCCGCGTCGACGGTCGCGGGCCGGTCCGCCCGGGGCGGCACGGCGAGCAGCCGCGCCCGGTCCGCGCCGTCCCCGCCGCCGTCCACAGTGGACAGGGGCGCGTCCGGGTTGGTGAGGACGGCCCCGAGCAGCGCCGCGAACCGGTCCGCGAGGCCGCCGATCGTCGCCCGGTCGAACAGGTCCGTGCGGTAGCCGTACACCAGCCGCAGCGAGTCGACGGTGCGCCACACGTCGAGGCTCAGCTCGAACTTCGCCTGCCGCACGCCCGGGTCGAAGAAGTCGGCCGTCACGCCCGGCAGCACGTCGGTGCCGGCGGACTCCTCCGTGTGCATGGTGAACATCGTCTGGAACAGCGGGGTCCGGTTCAGCAGCCGCGGCACGTCGATCGAGGCGAGGAGCCGATCGAACGGCACGTCCTGGTGCCCGTACCCGGCGAGGGCCGTGTCGCGGGTACGGGCGAGCAGCTGCCGGAACGTCGGGTCGCCGGACAGGTCGCCGCGCAGCGCGAGGGTGTTGACGAAGTAGCCGACGACCCCGGCGACCTCGACCCGCGGCCGGTGCTCCACCGGCGTGCCGACGCACACGTCGTCCTGCCCGGCCAGCCTGGCCAGAAGCACCTGGTAGGCGCTGAGCAGCACCATGAACGGGGTGCACCTGGCGTCCGCGGCGAGCCGGCGGACCGCCGCGGCGACCGGGGCGGGCAGGTCGGCGGAGAGGAAGTCGCCGGCGAACCCGGACAGCTCCGGCCGCGGCCGGTCCGTCGGCAGGTCCAGGACGAGCACGCCGGTCAGCTGCCCGCGCCAGTAGCCGAGGGACTCCTCGTCGAGGGGGCGGGTGCGCTGCCACGCGGCGAAGTCGGCGTAGGTCACCGGCAGGTCCGGCAGCTGCCGCTGCTCGTACGCGGCGCGCAGGTCCTCCACGAGGATGCCCATCGACCGCCCGTCGCCGGCGATGTGGTGCACCACCAGCGACAGGACGTGCTTGTCAGGGCCCAGACGGATCAGGCCGGCCCGCAGCAGCGCGCCGCCGGCGAGGTCGAACGGGGTGTTGCTCCAGCCCATGACGACCGCCCGGGCCTCGTCCTCACCGGCGGCGTCCACAATGCTCAGTTCGGGGCCGCCCGGCGGCAGGAGCTCCTGCACCGGTTCGTCGTCGCCGGCCCGGTACCGGGTCCGCAGCGCCGCGTGCCGTTCGGTGACCGCGTGCAGCGCCCGCCGCAGCGCCGGTACGTCGACCGGGCCGCGCAGCCGGTACGCGACGCTGATGTTGTACGACGCGTCGGCCGGGTCGAGCTGGTGCAGCAACCACAGTCGTTGCTGGCCGAACGACAGCGCCGCGGGCCCGCCGGCGCGGCGGGCGACGGGTTCGTCGCCGGTGCCGCGCAGCCGGTCGATCGCGGCGGCGAGCCCGGCGACGGTCGGCTGCAGGAACAGCGCCCGCACGGGCACGTCCCGGCCGGTGGCCTCGCACAGCCGGGCGACGACCCCGACGGCGAGCAGCGAGTGCCCACCGAGGGCGAAGAAGTCGTCGTCGGCGCCGACCCGCTCCCGGCCGAGGACACCGGCCCACACCTGCGCGACGAGGTCCTCGGTCGGGGTGCGCGGCGCGACGTACCCGCCGCCGGTCGCGTCGGGTGCGGGCAGCGCCGCCCGGTCGACCTTGCCGTTGACGGTCAGCGGGATCCGGTCCAGCGGGATCAGGTGCGTGGGGACGAGGAACGGGGGGAGCCGCTCGGCGAGCGCGCGGCGCAGGTCGTCGGCGCGCAGCCCGTCCCCGGCGGCGTACCCGGCCAGGACCAGGTGTCCCGCCGCGTCGGGGCGGGCGACGACCGCCGCCTGCGTCACGCCGGGCAGGGCGGCGAGCGCGGCCTCGACCTCACCCGGTTCGATCCGGAACCCGCGGATCTTCACCTGGTCGTCGAGCCGGCCGAGGAACTCCAGCTGCCCGTCCGGGCGCCACCGGACCAGGTCGCCGGTGCGGTACAGCCGCGCGCCGGGCGGACCGAACGGGTCGGGGCGGAACCGGTCCGCGGTCAGCCCCGGCCGGCCCAGATACCCGCGGGCGAGCCCGGCCCCGGCGATGCACAGCTCGCCGGGGACACCGGCGGGGAGCAGCCGCAGCCGGTCGTCGACGACGTACAGGCGGGTGTCGGCGATCGGGGTGCCGATCGGGGGCCGCCGCCCGCTCGGGTCGGCGTCCAGCACGGCGGTCGTCGCGATGACGGTCGCCTCCGTCGGCCCGTAGGTGTTGAGGACGGTGACCCGGTCGCCGACGTGCGCGAACCAGGCGGCCAGGGCGTCGCCGCGGACCTGGTCGGCGCCGAGGATCAGCAGTCGCAGCGCCGCCGGCCAGCGGACCTGGGTGACGACGGCGGCGAGCTCGTGCCAGTACGGCGTCGGCAGGTCCAGCACGGTGATCCCGGGCTCGCGGGCCAGCAGCTCCGGCAGGTCCTCGCCCGGCGGCAGCAGCACGAGGCGGGCACCCGCGGTCAGCGCCGGCCACACCTCCTCGATATGCGTGTCGAAGCTGATCGACGCGAACTGCACCATCTGGTCGGCGGTGCTCAGCTCGTACCGCTGCCGCATCCACGCGACGCGGGCGTTGAACGCGGACCGGGGGACCCCGACGCCCTTCGGCGTGCCCGTCGAGCCGGACGTGTAGATGACGTAGGCGAGGCCGTCCTGCCCGGCAGGCGGGGCCGGCGCGGCCGTGGGGTCGCCGTCGGGGAGGTCGCCGGCGGTGATCTGGATGTCCGCGCCGCAGTCGCGCAGCAGCAGGTCCTGGCGGGCCTGCGGGTAGCGGGGGTCGATCGGCACGTACGCGGCGCCGGCCTTGAGCACCGCCAGCAACGTCACGATCAGCTCGACGCCACGCTCCAGGGAGACCGCGACGACGCCGTCCGCGCCGCGCAACGCGGCGGCCCGGCGTGCCGCACGTCGGTCGAGCTCGGCGTACGTCAGCCGCTCCTCGCCGCAGACGACGGCGACCGCGTCCGGGGTCCGCGCCGCCCACGACGCGACGAGACCGGCGACGTCGTCGTCCGGCTCCGAACGAACCGGGCCCCGCCCCAGGTCCAGCAGCGCCGCCCGGTCCTGCGGCGCCGCCAGGTCCACTTCGGACAGCCGCAGGTCCGGGTCGGCGGCGACCGCCTCGAGGAACAGCCCGAAGCGGGCGACCAGCCGTTCGGCGGTGACCGCGTCGAACAGGTCGGTGCGGTAGTTCAGCGACAGCTGCAGCCCGACGGGCTCACGCCACGCGTCGAGCATCAGGTCGAACTTCGCCTGCACGAACCCGTCGTCGAACAGCTCCGCCGTGACGCCCGGCAACACGTCGAGGCCCGCGCCGGTCTCGGTGTGCAGGATCAGCATCGTCTGGAACAGCGCCGTGCGGCTCGGGTCGCGGGCCAGCCCCAGCGCCGCGGTCAGCCGCTCGAACGGGATGTCCGGGTGGGCGTACGCGGCGAGCGCCGTCTCCCGCGCCCGGCCGAGGAGCTCCCGGAACGTCGGGTCGCCGGACACGTCGGTGCGCAGCACGAGCGTGTTGACGAACAGGCCGACGAGGTCCCGCAGCTCGGGCCGGCCACGGTCGGAGATCGACGAGCCGACGCTGACCTCGGCCTGGCCGGTGTGCCTGGCGAGGACGGCCTGGTACGCGGCGAGCAGCAGCATGAACAGGGTGCTGCGCCCGGCTCGGGCGACCCGCTCCAGCTCGTCGGCGAGCCCGGCCGGCAGGCGGTGCCGGACGAACGCGCCGCGCGACGTCTGCACCGGCGGCCGGGGCCGGTCGGTGGCGAGCTCCAGGGTGCTGACCCCGTCGAGCTGCGCGGTCCAGTAGCCGAGGGCCGCGTCGGACGCGTCGGCGGGCAGGGCGCGCTGCCAGACGGCGAAGTCGGGGTACTGCACCGGCAGCGGCGGCAGCTCCCGGCCGGCGTGGACGGCGTGCAGCTCCTCGACGAAGATGCCGAGCGACCGGCCGTCGCCGGCGATGTGGTGCATGACGAGGCACAGCACGTGCTCGTCGGGGCCGAGCCGGATCAGGCCGGCGCGCAGCAGTGCCCCGGCGGTCAGGTCGAACGTCGCGTTCGTCCACGCCGCCACGATCCGCCGGGCCTCGTCGGCGCTCGCCGCCGTGGCCCGCTCCAGGCGCACCCCGGCCGGGGCAGCGACGAGCTGGATGAGCTGCTCGCCCTGCTCCAGGAACCGGGCCCGCAGGCTCTCGTGCCGGTCGACGACCACCCCGAGCGAGCGTTCGAGGCGGTCGGCGTCGACCGGGCCGTGGAGCCGGTAGACGAGGTTCATGTTGTACGCGGCGTCGGTCGGGTCGAGCTGGTGCAGGAACCACAGCCGCTGCTGCGCGGCCGACAGCGGTGCCGGCGCCGCCGGGTCGGGCCGCGGGGCGATCGGCCCGGTGCGGGTGCCGGTCTCGGTGGCGGTGAACGCGTCGACGGCGGCGGCCAGCTCGGCGACCGTCGGGTGGGCGAGGACGACCCGGACGGTGACGTCGTGGCCGGTCACCTCCGACAGCCGCGCCGCCACCGTCATCGCCGGCAGCGAGTGCCCGCCGAGGGTGAAGAAGTCGTCGTCGACGCCGATGCCGTCGTGACCGAGCACCTCGGCCCACACGTCGGCGACGAGCCGTTCGGTCGCGGACCGCGGCGCGGCGCCCTCCCCGGCGGCGACCGGCCCGGGTGCGGGCAGCGCGGCCCGGTCGAGCTTCCCGTTCGGGGTCAGCGGGAGCCGGTCCAGCACGACGACGTGCCGGGGCGTCACCGCGCCCGGCAGCACCGTGGCGAGCCGCTCCCGCCAGTCGTCCGGAACGGCGCCGGCGACCAGGTAGGCGACCAGGAAGCGGTCGCCGGCCGGGTCGCCGTGCACGACTGCCGCCGCCTCGCTCACCCCCGGCAGCTCGGCGAGGCGGGCCTCGACCTCGCCGAGCTCGAGGCGGTGACCGTTGAGCTTCACCTGGTTGTCGGCGCGGCCGAGGAACTCCAGCCGCCCGTCGTGCCGCCACCGGGCGAGGTCGCCGGTGCGGTACAGGCGGGCGCCCGGCGGGCCCCACCGGTCCGGGCGGAACCGGTCGGCGGTCAGCGCCGGGCGGTCCAGGTAGCCGCGGGCGACGCCGTCGCCGCCGACGCACAGTTCGCCGACGGCGCCGACGGGCACCGGCCGGCCCAGCTCGTCGCACAGGTGGACGCGGGTGTTGGCGATCGGGCCGCCGATGCTGACCTCGTCCGGGTCGTCGGGGACCTCCCAGGCCGTCGACCAGATCGTGGTCTCCGTCGGCCCGTACACGTTGATCAGGCGACCGGTGACGGACCGCAGCTGCCGCGCCAGGGCCAGGGGCAGGGCCTCACCGCCGATGAGCGCGGTCACGGCCGGCCCGTCGAACCCGGCGGCGAGCAGCAGCCGCCACCGCGACGGGGTCGTCTGCACGTGGGTGACGGCGGCGCCGCCGATGAGCGCGCAGAGCGCGGCGCCGTCGCGCAGCAGCGCCTCCCCGGCCACGACGACGGTCCCGCCGGCGACCAGCGGCAGGAACAGTTCCAGGCCGGCGATGTCGAAGGCGAGGGAGGTGACCGCGAGCCAGCGGTCCTCCGGGCCGGCCTCGAGCCGGTCCCGCATGTCGAGGACGAAGTTCGCCAGGGCGGCGTGCTCGACGGCGACGCCCTTCGGCCGGCCGGTCGACCCGGACGTGTAGAGCACGTAGGCGACCCGGCGCTGTTCGGGCGGTATCGCCTGGAAGGCGGTCTCCCGCACGTCGTCCAGGAGCACCACGGACGCGTCGTGCGGCGGCAGGCCGGGCAGGAGCGCCCGCTGGGTCAGCACGATGGGGGCGGCGCAGTCGGCGAGGACCAGGGCCTGCCGGGCCGGCGGGTAGTCGGGGTCGATCGGCACGTACGCGCCGCCGGCCCGCCACACGCCGAGCACCGCCGCGACCAGGTCGGCGGACCGGTCCACGCGGACCGCGACGAGGGTGCCCGCCGTGCAGCCCGCACGGGTCAGCGCGGCGGCGATCGCGTCGGCGCGGGCGGACAGCCGCGCGCCGGTCAGCGTCTCGTCGCCGGCGACCACCGCGACCCGGTCCGGCGCCGCCGCGAGCCGCCGGTCGATCAGGTCCGCAACCGTCGGGCCGGGCGCCGCGGCGGTGTCGTTCCAGGCGCCGGTCAGCGCGGTGTCCTCTTCGGACGGTCCGATGCTCCCCAGTGGACGGTCCGGGTCGGCGGTGAGCGCGGCGGCGACGTGGCGGAAGTCGGCGGCGATCCGCTCGGCCGCGCCCGGCTCCAGGGCGCCGGTGGGGTGCCGGAACGTCAGCTCCGCCCCGCCGCCGGGCAGCGGCGTCGCCTCGACGGTCAGGTCCAGGCCGGGCGCGCCGACCTCGTGGTGCCACGTCGAGACCGCCAGCCCGGGCCACTCGCCGGTGCGGTCGCGGTGCCGGTGCAGGTGCAACGCGACCTGGAACAGCGGGTGCACGCCGGCCCGCCGGGCGGGGTTGGCCGCGGCGACGACCTCCTCGAACGGCACCTCCCGGGTGAACGCCTCGATGACGGTGTGCCGGACCCGCCGCGCGACCTCTCCGTAGGTCTCCGCGCCGTGCAGGTCGGTGCGCAGCGCGACCGGGTTGAGGAAGCACCCCACGACCGGCTCCAGCTCCACCCGTCCCCGGCCGGAGGACACGGTGCCGACGCAGAGGTCGCGGCGGCCGGTGTACCGCATGAGCACGATGTCGAGCACGGCGAGGAGCATGACGAACGGGGTGGCGGCCGGGTCTGGCCGCAGCCGGTCCACGGTGCCCGCCGGCAGGGCCGTGCGGACGCTGACGGTCGTGCTGGACGCCGCGCGCCGGGCAGGGGCGACCGCGAACGGCAGGATCAGGTCCTCCGGCGCGGGCGTGAACCGCTCCCGCCAGTGCTCGAGCCGGTCCGCGGGGCTGTCACCGAGCCAGGTCGCGTAGTCGGCGTACTGCACCGTGGGCGCGGGCGTGTCGTCGAGCCGGCCGGTGTACGCGGCGGCGAGGTCCCGCTCGACGACCGTCACGGACTGCTCGTCGAAGGCGATGTGGTGCCCGGCGAACAGCAGCACGTGCCGGTCCTCGGAGAGGCGCAGCACGGTGGCCCGGAACAGCGGCCCGCACGCCAGGTCGAACCGCTCCGCGGCGGCGGCCTGGGCCAGGGCGAGGGCCTCGCGCTCGGGATCCTCCAGGTGCCGCAGGTCGATCAGGTCGACCGGGGCGGGCGCGGTGTCCAGGACGCGCTGGCGGGGGCGGCCGTCCTCGACGACGTACACGGTCCGCATCGCCTCGTGCCGGTGGACCACCGCGGCGAAGGCCGCCTCGAGGTCACCGGCCCGCAGCGGCCCGTCCAGGCGCAGCCCGAACGTCGCGTTGGGGATGGTGACGTGGGCGGCGTCGAACTGGTCGGCGAGCCAGACCCTCCGCTGCGCCGGGGTGCACGCGAACGTCCGACCGTCCCGCGGCTGGACCGTGATCGGTGCCGCCTCACGGTGCCGGACGGCCAGCAGACGGGTGAGCGCGGCGCGGCGGCGTGGATCGAGAACCGGCGAGGCCATGGCAGACGTTTCCCCCGAAACATTGATCTCCGTGCAGCCTGCAGCGCCGCTTCGGCACACGCGCTGAGGTGCGCGGATAGCCATGGGAGCGCTTCCAACCGGATGCACGGTACTGACGCCGGTAGCCAAGCGTCAAGGTCTGTCGAAACACGCGCGTCACGAAACGGATCCGCGACCGAAATTGACGCATTTTCCCGTGTCGATCACACCGCATTGATCACGGTCGGTCGCGGCGGCCATACTGCGCCGATGGGGGACTTCCTGCTCGTCACGCACGGCTCCGCCGGTGACGTCCTGCCGTTCATCCGCATCGGCGCCGCGCTCATTGCCCGCGGCCACACGACGACACTGATCAGCCACGCGCCCTACGCCGACCGCGCCCGCGCCGCCGGCCTCGGCTTCGCCGCCATCGACACCGTCGCCGACCACGACGACTTCCACCGGCGCACCCCCGACCTCCTCGCCGCCCAGCGCCCCCACGAACTGCGCGCCTACTACGAACGCGAGGGCCTGTTCGACCAGCTGCGCCGCGAGGTCGACCTGCTCGCCGAGCGGCACCACCCCGGCCGTACCGTCCTCGTCGGCCGGCACACCTCCGCGCTGTCGGTCCTCGTCGCCGCCGACCTCCTCGGCGCCCCGGCCGCCTGGGTCGCCGTCGCCCCGGTCCAGCTGCTCGTCGCCCCCGTCGCCGCCGCCCACGTCCGGGCCGGCCTCGCCCCCGGCATCGACGCCGTCCGCGCCGGCCTCGGCCTGCCCCCGGTGCCGGACTGGACGGCGTGGCTGCGCTCCGCCCGGGGGCTGCTCGGACTGTGGCCCACCTGGTTCGACACGGCCGGCCCCCGCGCCACCGCCACCCTCACGGGCTTCGTCACCGGCGACGACGACGGCACCCCCGGCCCGGTCATCGACGACCGGCCGCTGCTCGTCACCGGCGGCACCGGCCAGCTGCTGGACCCACGGTTCTACCCGGTCGCCCTGGACGCCGTCGCCGAGACCGGCCGCCCCGCCCTGGTCGTCGCCCCCGACCGGGCCCTGCTGCCGGCACGGCTGCCGCCCGGCGCGCGATGGCACGCCCGGCTGCCGTTCCCGGCGGTGCTGCCCCAGGTCGCCGCGATACTGCACCACGGCGGGATCGGCACCGCCGTCCGCGCCCTGCGCACCGGCACCCCACAGGTCCTCATGGCACACGGCGCCGACCGCCCCGACAACGCCGCCCGCCTCGCCCACCACAACCTCGCCCTGTGGACCCCCGCCCACGAGTGGACCCCGTCCGCCGTGGCCGCGCAGCTCTCCGCCGCCGCCTCCGACACCGGCTACGCGGCCCGCGCCGCCCAGCTCCTCGACGAACCCGAGGACGCCGCCCCGGCCCGCGCCGCCGCCGCACTCGAAGACCTGCTCACCGCCGCCCCGGCCGGCCGGCTCACCCAGTCCCAGCGGCTCCTGCTCGCCCGCCGCCTGATGGCCCGCAACGCGTCCGCCCCGGAACCCGGCTGACTGTCCTTCTTGACCGGGCGCCGTTCGTCATCAGGTGGGGGCCCGTCCGGGTCCGCGCCGAGAGAGCGGGTGACCTGCATGCAGCCGGGGCGACGGGCCGTGACGGCGGTGTTCTTCCTGAACGGGCTCACGCTGTCGACCTACATCGTGCGGGCCCCCTCGTTCGGTATCGTGGGCGGCCGTGGCATGCCGCGGATACATCCTCGCCCTCGACCGTCCCTCGCTGGCGACCCTGCTCGCCGCCCGCGACGACGATGAGGTCGTCGAGGCGTTGCCGGCACACATCGACCCGCCGCTGGAATGCCCACTGGACAAGGCGTGGGACGGCATCCAGCGATGCCTGACCGATGGAACGCTGGGCGATCGCCGGTTCCCGCTCGGCGCCGCGATTCTCGGCGGCCGGCCGCTCCACGACGGTGACCGCTACATCGTCAGCTTCAACACCGTCGACGAGGTGCGTGAGATCGCCGCCGCGCTCACCGCCGTGGACCCGGCCGTCGTCGAGGAGCGGTTCTGGGCACTGGACCCGGCCGACTACCAGGGCTCCGTCGAGGCCGACGAGCTGGAGTACGTGCTCGGATATCTGCAGGACCTCACCACGTTCTACCAGGACGCGGCCCGGCAAGGCTGGGCGAGCGTGTTCTTCGCCGACCAGTGAACGGTGCTCAACCCTGGTGCGGTGCGGGGGATTCCGCTGTCCTCGGTGTGAGCCTCTCGACGCAGCTCAGGCCGCGGAGGCCGCCGGTCAGCCCTCGAACCACACGTACATGCGATCTGCGCTGGTACTGGCCGTGCGAGCCAGGTCGCGCAGCCCGCGTACGGTCGCGTCCAGCTCACCCGGCGCCCACGGCTCGTCCCACCGCTGCCACTCGTCGGCGGTCGCCCAGGTCGCCGCGACGGCCGGGATCCGCTCGTCGGACAGCCCCGCGAGGGCCTGCACGAAGCCGTCGTGGATCAGCATCAGCCCGCAGTACTCGTGCGCCATCCCGACACAGTCCTCCCAGGTGTCGAAGCGCATTGGGTCGAACTCGAGCGGCGCACCCGCGAGGACCGCCCACAACAGACCACCGATCTCGGACGGCTCCCCGTCGTTGAGCTCCACCCCGGTCAGCCCGGCCGGCCCCGGCCCGTCCTCGACCAGACTCTCGGCCACCCGCGGGTCGGCGACGAAGTACACGCTGAACATGCCGTGAGTGTGCCGCACCCGGCGAGCGGGTCGCCGCCTGCCTCCCCGGCTCGGCCGTACGATACGGCTGTGTACGTCCTCACGACGGCTGACCTGGTCTGGAACCGTGCGATGTCCGATGATCCTGTCTCCGGCGTCGGAGACCGACATCTTCGGGCGATGGCCAAGCCGTACGGCCGCATCATGGGCAGCGGTGTCTCGGCGGTCATGGACACCAGTTCCGCCGCAGAGGTCGAGCAGGCCGCCGACGCCTTCGACTACCTCGGCCTGCCGGACCCGGCCGACGTGACCCGGCGACTCGTCGACGCCGACTGGTATTCCGAAGACGACCTCGAGACGCGGCTCAACCACGCGTTCTGGAGACTGGAGCACGCGCTCGAAGGTGCGTTCGAGCGCAAGTACGCCGAGTCCCCGGAAGACTTCGACGCGGTCGCCGCCGACGGATTCGATCGGCGGCCCGGATCGTGGTCGTCGGGCGGCGGCCAGGGCAAAGACGTCTGTATGGGTGAGCTGATCGTGCGTGCAGACGATGTCCTGTGCTCGCAACGCGCTGCGTGTCCGGGGATCACGCCTCATGTGCTGCATTCCAGGTCGCGGTTGCACAGCGGAACTTGATGCGGACGCCCCCGGAGGTGCCCGCTCCTGCGCATCGCCGGCGGACGCCGTGCTGTGGCTACCAGTCGAGGTACCCGACGGTGACCTCCACGGGCCGGCCGGTGTCCGGATCGCCGTCGTGCAACGCGGTCAGCATGGTGCTCAGCGTCTCCGGCAGTGCCGGCCACGTCGGGCCCGGGGACATCGCCGCGTCGCTATTCGCCGATGGAAGCAAGGATGTCGGATATCGCAGCCATCGTCGCGAACACGCCGGCGACTGCGAAGATCGATCCGATGCCGCGCCCGAGGATCAGCGCGTCCCGCTCCGCGGTCTCAATGGGCGAGTCGATCCACGGGGACCGGCGGATCGCCGCCCGGGCGTGCCGACGGGCGAGGCCTCGGTAGTTCGTGGCCAGCACGAGGCCAGCGCCGGGGCAGCCCTGGGTAGCCCCAGAGTGGTGCCGGCGCACGATCTCGGCTGAGCTGAGCCGGCCTGCCGCAGCCGGTCAGGTGTCGACGGTCTGTGCGGCGGCGGCGACCGGTTCGAGGCCGGCGATCAGTTCGTCGAGCTCGTCCGGGCTGAGGATGTCGTACGGGGGCGTGGCGAGCTCGTCGGTGAGGGCCTCGATCCGTGCCCTGGTCTCCCGGCCGGCGTCGGTGAACCCGCCGTCCGCGTCGACGAGACCGCGGGCGCGCAGCCCGTCGATGACCGCGGCCAGTTGCGCCGCGGGCAGGTGGTGGACCCGGCCGAACTGCTCCGCCCGCATGCCGAGGGAGAGCGCGAGCAGGACGTGGGCCTCGGTGCCGCCGATGCCGTGGGCGAGGAGGGCGGCGTTGTGACCGTCGCCGCGGTGCTCGCGCAGCAGCGTCGCCGCGTGCCACAGCCTCGCCACCGGTTCCGTGGGCACGTCCAGCGCCCGGAGCCCGGCGTACAGGGCCCGGCCCTCGGTCGGCGCGCTGAGTGCCGCCCTGGTGGCGAGGTCCGCGACCCGCGCCAGGCCCGGGGCGTCGGCGGCGTCCCCGAGCGTCTGCCGCAGCGCGGCGGCACTGCCCCGCTCGCGTACGGCGATCGCCTCCTGCGGGGTGATCTTCCCCCACACCCACGGGATGTGCCGGGCGACCTCACCGTCGGCGAAGTTGTAGAAGACCGCGTGGACCACCTCGGCGGGCGCGAGTCCCAGCGGCGCGGCCCGGCCCGCGAAGTACCCGTCCCAGTAGTTGCGCATGCCGACGGCCAGGAAAGCCTCGTTCGGGACTTCGGAGAACGTGATGGCGCCGATCGGCTCGACGAGCTCGAACATGCGGTGGATCTTGGCCGGTGCGTGCGGCATCTGTCGGTGCCTCCTGTGATCGTGGCGGCACCCCTGTGGCCCGCTCATCTCAACTACGAACGGGGCTGCCCGGATCCGACAACCCGGCCGACATCAATTGCGGCCGGCCCGGACGTGGCTGCGCACCGCCGCGGGGTCGGCCCGAGTGAAGGACGATAGCCTGATCGCTCGAAGTGACCTCGTGACCCCCTGTGACCCGGACGGTGGTGGCTTCTCGATGCGACGCGGACTCTGGTCCTGGCCGGTGGTGGTGGCGTTGGTGGTGTCGACACCGGCCGGCTGCACCCTGCTGGACGACGAGCCCCGGCCGACCGAGCCGTCCCGCGAGATCAGGGCTTTCGACTTCGGCGCGGCCGAGTGGTACGACGCGTCGGTGAGCAAAACCGTGCAGCTGAAGGACGGTGCCGCGCGGCACAGCGACGACGACGCCACCGGGCCGATGGAGGGCGGCGGTAACTGGGAGCTCGAATGGACACCGCGGTACGCGGACGTGGACGGTGACGGCGACGAGGATGCCGCCGCCGCGCTGCGGACCCTCGGTGGGCAGTCCGCAAACGTGAACTGGTACATCTGGCTGTGGCAGGACGGCACCGCGCAGCAGCTGCGCCGCCCGATCGCCGCGACGATGCGATGCTCCCGCCCGATCGAGGCCGTGACCCCGGTAGCCGGCGGATTTGAGATCCACGCGTTCCTCTTCCAATGGGAGCGTGACACCTGCGCCGGCGGCGGTGCGATCCCGATCGTGTACGTGGCCGGGCTCCGCGACGGGTGGCCCGTGCGGATCCGGCCCCTGTACGGGCCCATCGACACCTGCGACCCGCAGGCCCTGGTGAACGTGTTGCACCCCGTCGGTCAGGTCCAGCTGCGCGTCGACGCCGATGAGCGGTCACCGGTGGTCGAGCCGGCCGGCCGCTACGACCGCGTCCTGGTGGACGATCTGGTGGTCAGCCCGCTCCTCACCCGGGATTTGATCGGCGACTGGGCGCTGACCCTTGCGGTGCGGGGGGAAGAGCGGATCTGTGGTTGGGTGCACCTCGATCAGGTGTTGTGAACCGCTGGCGGCATGTCAGGAGTACCGCTCTCGCAGCTGGACGAGATTGGTCAGGGCGCTGTCGGTGATCAGCAGCCCGATGACCAGGTCCTGCGGGTCGGTCCAGACCAGTGCCCGCTCTGTCTGGCTCCACGCGAACACGTGCATGCCTTCGGGCGGGTCGTCCTCGCCCCAGGCCGGGTTGGCCGGGGGGTCCGCGCCGTAGTATCGCGAGCGGACCGTCTGGAAGTTCTCCAGGGTTTTGAATTCGGCGAACATCGCCGTCAGGCTGCCGCCGTTGTCGCAGCGGATGTGCTGCACCGGGCCGACCTGCTGCGCGGGACGGGCGGGAAAGCTGCCGTTGACGGCCTCGTCGTCGATCTCGCTGCGGCACCACACCCACTCGGGAAAGGCGTTCCAGGGCTTGACGAACCCGGCCAGCGGGAACCTTGCCAGGTCACCCGGCTTCTTCGGCAGTCCGGCGATCGGGTTGCTGCTCTGCTTGGCCTTCGGTTCGCCGGGCGAGCCCCAGTCGACGAGCGCGCCGGTGCCGATGGCAGACACGGCCAGCAACGCGGCCGCGGCGCCGAGGACCAGCCGACGCCGGCCGCGGAGTGGCGCTACAGGGGGTGGATCGGACACCGGCCGGGGCCGCAACGCCCGTATGACTCTGTGGTCCGTGCCGGGTGCACCGGACAGCGCTTCGCGGACCTCCGGACGGACGGGCAGCCGGCGCAGCACAGCGGCAAGTGCGGATGCCGCCTGCCCTGTGCGGGTCGCCATCCATTCGGCGAGACTCGCCAGGATCTCGGCGTTGTCGACATCGGCGCTCAGGACGATCAGGCTGTCGGTCGCCTCGTCGAGCAGGTCCCACTGCTCACCGGCCTCGGCCTGCCCGGCCACGACGAGCAGCCAGGCGACACTGTCCCGCCCCGGTTTGCCGGGGACCGGTTTGCGCAGCATCCGCGCGATCTCCGTCGCGGTCGACGGATCGGCGGCGACGGCGGCGCGGATCTGCTCGTCGCCGAGGCTCAGAAGGTCCTCCCGGAGCACCTGGAGGTGCTCATCGGACTGGGCGGCGAGCCGAAGCAGCCGAGGCACGGCGGTGGGGTCGCCGGCCCCGGCGCCGGCGAGCAGTTGCCGTCCGCGCTCGCCAACCGCCTCCGGGCTGTCCAGCTCGTCGGCCATCGCGGCGAGGAGGTCGTCGACGCTTGCCAGGCGCCGGTGGACATCGTGGACGGTCGCCGCCTTGACGACCGACCGCCATGGGCCGTCGGCGGGCAGGAGGGCGAGGTTGGCGCGTGGCAGGCTGCCGGTGAGCGCCCAGCCGATGATCTGCCCGATGCTGTACACGTCCGCCTGAGGGCCGGCGGCGTGCGCGTCGACGGCGAGCTCAGGGGCGGCGAACCCCTCGGTGCCGAAGGCGACGCCCATCCGGGTGCGGCCGGCGTCCGTCGTCTTCCCGCGGGGTCGCCGGCCCAGCCCCCAGTCGGCGACCACCCAGCGGCCGTCGAGCCACAGCACGTTGTCGGGCTTCAGATCGCGGTGGATCCAGCCCTGCTCGTGCGGGCCGCGCAGCGCAGCGCACACCGCCTCGACCAGCTCCCGCAGCGCCTCCGGCCGGGCCAGGTCCCCGGCCCGTGTCGATGCGGTCGCGTCGGCCAGCGGCATGACGAACCAGTCGAAGGCGGAACTGTGGTCGAGCACCGGCATCACGTTGGGATGGTCGCCGAATTGCCGGGCCGCCTCGATCTCGCGCCGCATGCGGGCGATCACGTCGGGGTGGCGCCCGTCGACCCGTTTGAACGCGACCCGGCGCCCGGTCGGCTTGTGCCTGGCGGCGAAGACGGTGGCCTGACCGCCCTGTGCGATCGGCCGGGCGTCGAGCGCGTAGTCCTTGCGGTCGCCGGACTCGAGGGGCAGCACCGCACTGTCGGAACTCAAGCCTGGACTCCCGTTATGGGCGACATGCCGATCGGAGCGCCCCATCATCGCACGGCGCGGCACCCGCCAGCGTTACCGCACACGGCGCCGTTGCGAAGCGGGGCGCCGCCGTAACGGGCTACCGGGGACGTCAATGTCAATGTAAGGTGACGCCCAGGTGCGCCGGGAAGTCTGGTCGGCAGTGGTTTTGCCGTGTCCAGAAAGGGTTCCCGTCATGGACGTTTTCGTCATCCGCACCGCATCCTCCGCTGAGCGCTCCAGTCGCGTGCCCGTGCCGGATCTGACCGTCCTCGTCGGAGCGACGCCGCTGCGGCGGCGGTCGCCGGGGCAGCCACGTCCGGCCGCGGGCACGTGACCGTGGGCGCGTTCATCAGCGCGGCGTTCGCGTTTCCCACCGCCGTCTTCAGTGTGCTGCTGGTCGCCGTCGTCGCCTACTGGGTGGTCGTGGTGGCGGGTGCGCTGGACGTCGACACGCTCGACGACGGCGGTGCCGGTGTCGACGGCGGCATGCTGAGTGTTGTCGGGCTCGGCGGCGTGCCGGTCACCGTCGCCGCCTCGTTCCTGATCGCGGTCGGCTGGTTCGCCAGCCTCGCCGCGGGTGCGCTGGTGCACGGCGCGTTCGCCCCCGCGGTCGTCCTGGTCGTGGCGCTCGCCGTCGCCTGGCTCGTCACCCGGCTGGCCGTCCTGCCGCTGCGGCGACTGTTCGCCGAGGCGCCCGCGCCGTCCCGCGCCGACTTCGTCGGCCGGCCCTGTGTCATCCGCACCGGGACCGTCACGCTGACCTTCGGCCAGGCCGAAGTGACCGTCGAGGACGGGTCGTCGGCGATCGTGCAGGTGCGCCAGAGCGGTGAGGACCGTCTGAGCGCCGGCTGCGCCGCGTACATCTACGGCTACGACGATACCGGCGAGTTCTTCTGGGTCGTGCAAGACCCGGCCACCGTCGCCTGACACCGGACCTCACCGTCCGGCGGCGTGGGTCGTGCAAGACCCGGCCGCCCTCGCCTGACACCGGACCTCACCGTCCGGCGGCGTGGGTCGTGCAAGACCCGGCCGCCCTCGCCTGACACCGGACCCCACCGTCCGGCGGCGCTCGACGCCGCCCGGTCCCGCTCGACGCTGCCCTGAAGTGTCCGCCCTACGTAAGGGATTTCTCGATGGATGTCATCACCACTGGCCTCGCCGTGCTCGTCGCCGTCGTCGTGCTCATCGTGCTCGGCGCGCTGCTCATGGTCGCCCGGCTGTTCCGCAAGATCGATCAGGGCCGGGCGCTGATCATCTCCAAGGTGCGACGGGTCGACGTCACCTTCACCGGTGCCGTGGTCCTGCCGGTGCTGCACAAGGCCGAGGTCATGGACATCTCGGTCAAGACGATCGAGATCGAGCGCTCCGGGCACGAGGGCCTGATCTGCCGCGACAACATCCGCGCCGACATCCGCATCACGTTCTTCGTGCGGGTCAACAAGACCGTCGAGGACGTCATCAAGGTCGCGCAGGCGATCGGCACCGCCCGCGCCAGCGACCAGTCGACGCTGCAGGAGCTGTTCAACGCCAAGTTCTCCGAGGCGCTCAAGACGGTCGGCAAGCAGCTGGACTTCGTCGACCTGTACACCAAGCGCGACGAGTTCCGCGACCAGATCATCCGGGTGATCGGCACCGACCTCAACGGCTACAGCCTCGAGGACGCCGCCATCGACTTCCTGGAGCAGACCCCGATGAGCCGCCTCGACCCGGCGAACATCCTGGACGCGCAGGGCATCCGGAAGATCACCGAGCTCACCGCGATCGAGCACGTGCGGACCAACGAGTTCCAGCGCAGCGAGCAGAAGGAGATCAAGCGCCAGGACGTCGACGCGCGGGAGGCGATCCTCGAGCTGGAGCGGCGGCAGGCCGAGGCGGAGATCCGGCAGGCCCGCGAGGTGGCGACGCTGCAGGCCCGCGAGGACGCCGAGGTGGTGCGGGTGAAGGCGGAGGAGCGGCTCAAGGCGCACGGCGCGGACCTGCGCACCGACGAGCAGCTCGGCGTCCAGCGGGAGAACCAGGCCCGGGAGATCGCCGTCGCGCAGAAGAACCGCGAGCGGGTCATCGCCATCGAGACCGAGCGGATCGAGAAGGACCGCATGCTGGAGGTCATCGCCAGGCAGCGGGAGACCGAGCTGTCCACGATCGCCAAGGACAAGGAGATCGAGGTCGAGCGGCGCGGCATCGCCGAGGTCGTCCGCGAGCGCGTCGCGGTGGACCGTACCGTCGCCGAGCAGGAGGAGCAGATCAAGCGGCTCCGGGTGGTCGAGGAGGCCGAGCGGACCCGGCAGGCGGTCGTCATCCAGGCCGAGGCGGAGGCGCAGGAGAACCTCGTCAAGGACATCAAGGCCGCCGAGGCGGCGGAGGCGTCGGCGAAGTTCAAGGCCCGCGAGGAGCTGGTCCTCGCCGAGGCCCGCCAGCAGACCGCCGAGCTCGACGCCCGCGCGAAGATCCGGCTCGCCGAGGGTGTCCAGGCCGAGGCCGCCGCCGTCGGGCTCGCCGACGTGCAGGTCCGCGAGCGCAGCGCGGAGGCGATCGAGAAGGTCGGCCGCGCCGAGGTGGCCGTCGAGCGGGACAAGGCGCTCGCCACCGCCGAGGTCGGCCGGGCCAACGCGGGCGTGGAGCGGGAGCGGGCGCTGGTCGCCGCCGAGGCCATCCGCGAGAAGCTCAAGGGCGAGGCGGAAGGCCTCACCGAGAAGGCCGCGGCGATGGCCGCGCTGGACGACGCGACCCGCCAGCACGAGGAGTACCGGCTGCGCCTGGAGACGGAGAAGGAGATCCGCCTCGCCGGCATCGAAATGCAGCGACAGGTCGCCGAGTCGCAGGCGCACGTGCTCGCGACCGGGCTGGAGAAGGCCGACATCGACATCGTCGGCGGCGAGAGCATGTTCCTCGACCGGCTCATGAGCTCGATCACGATGGGCAAGAGCATCGACGGTTTCGTGCAGCACTCCGACGTGGTGGGCGCGGTCGCCGCGCCGTACCTCAACGGCAGCGCCAACCTGGGCAGCGACCTGGCCCGGCTGCTCGGCGCGATCAGCACCGCCGACATGGGCAACCTGACGCTGTCCGCGCTGCTGCTGCAGCAGATCAAGGCGGGCGGGTCCGACGCGGCGAAGCTCAAGGAGCTGCTCGCCGCCGCGCAGCACCTCGGGGTCGCCGACGCGCCGGTGGCGTCCCTGACGGCGGGGAAGCACTGACCGTGGCGCAGCGGACCGACACGGCACCGGCCGGCCTGGACGCGGGCACCTACGAGGTGCTCCGCGCCCGGCTGGCCGGCCAGGCCGCCGAGCTCACCCGCAGGGCCGACCTGCTCAACCACCGCCGGGTCGAGGCGTTCGGCAGCGCCGGGATGCGGCTGCTCGGCAGCGAACAGATCCGCACCGGCAACCACTGCGTGCCCCGCGACATCGTGTCCGTCGGCGGGCTGCTGCTCTTCGGGTACAACGTGTTCATCGGCCTCAAGTCGGAGACCACGGTCGAGGACGTCTTCTCCGTGCACGGCTTCGCCCGCGACGGCGACACGGCCCGGTTCGACGAGCGGCCCCGCGACGCTCTGCTGAGCGACCCGCAGTTCCAGCGCGACTTCAGCGAGCTGTACCGCTACTACCAGCAGACCCGGCTGATGCGGCTGCGCCGCCTCGACGGCCGGCTCCTCGCGGTGTTCCAGACCGGCCCGCGGGTCGACGACACCCGGGTGCTGCGCTGGCGGGTCGACACCGGCGGGACGGTCACCTACCTGGACAACCGGGGCGAGCGCGACGACACGTTCCCCGCCACCCACGACTTCGCGTGGGTGCAGACCACGCGGGAGCACCACGTGCTCGGCCGGCACCCGCACGTCTCCATCGAGGACGAGGTCTTCGTCGAGACGGTCGGCGGTGACCTCACCGTCAAACTGGAGAACAACACCGAGACCGGCGAGGGCATCTACGCGGAGCCGGTCGACGAGCCGCTGCAGAGCCTCGCCGACGCCGACATCGCCTACGCCCGCGTCGGCGCGCTCATCCTGCTGCGGATCCTGCCGTACAAGGAGACCGTCACCCGCTACCTCGTGTTCAACACACGGACCAGGGACGTCGTGCGCCTGGACGGCATCGGCCAGGCCTGCCTGCGGCTGCCCGAGGACCACGGCATCGTCTTCCCCGGCGGGTACCACCTGGACACCGGCGTCACGAAGACCTTCGACACCGACGTGACCGACCTGGAGTTCGAACGGGTGATCCGCTCGACCAACGGCGAGGACGTCCTGTACGTCTTCCACGCCAGGGAAGAGGGACGGTCGCTGCTGCTGCCGTACAACGTGATTCGCAAGACGGTCGCGAACCCCATGACCTGTCACGGCTACTCGCTGTTCGACGACGGCACCCTGGTGCTGTTCCGCGCGCTGTCCGACACCCCGGCCCGGGTCCACACGATGCAGATCTGGCAGACGCCGTTCTGCTCCGACGCGCACGCCGCGGCCCGGCCGGCCGGCGGCGGGGCGCTGGAGCGGATCGGCAACGCCGACCTCGTGCGCGGGATCTCCGACTGCCTGTCGGTGGCGCGCATGGTCGAGGAGATGGCCCCGGCCGGGCCGGTGTTCGAGGCGATCGTCGCCGCGTGCGTGCGGCTCGCCGACCACCACCACTGGCTGGGCGAGGAGGAGGTCGGCGACCTGCTCGGTCCCCTCGCCGAGGTGCGGGCGGGCGCCGCCGCGGTGCTCGAGGAGCACGAGAAGGTCCGCGCCCTCACCGATCGGGCCGCCGCCGAGCTGCGCGCCGCCGCCGACGGCATCGGGTCGCTGGTGCGCCGCTCGCGGGGCGAGACCCCGGCCGACGCCGACGCGTGGGTGCGCCGGCTCACCGAGCTGCGCCACGCGCAGGGCAGGCTCGTGACGCTGCGCGAGGTCCGCTACGTCGACACCGGGCGCGTCGACGAGCTCGACGGGATCCTCACCGCCGAGCTCGCCGCCGCCGCGCACCGGGCCGTCGACTTCCTGCGCCGCGACGACGCCTTCGACGACCACCACACCGAGATCGAGCGGCTCGCCGCCGAGGCCGCGGCCATCGCCACCGCCGCCGAGGCGGCACCGGTGCGGGAGCGTCTCGCCGAGCAGGCCGACGGCCTGCGGGTGCTCACCGAGGTGGTCGGCTCCCTGGACATCGCCGACACCACCGTGCGCATCGGCATCCTGGAAGGGGTCGCCGCGGTGCTCGGCGCCGTCAACCGGGCCCGGGCCGTCCTCGACGGCCGCCGCCGCGACCTGCTGGAGCGCGAAGGACGCGGCGAGTTCGCGGCCGAGGCGAGCCTGCTCGGCCAGGCGGTCACCGGGGCGCTCGCCGCCGCCGACAACCCGCAACGCTGCGACGAACAGCTCGGCCGGCTGCTGCTGCGGCTGGAGCAGCTGGAGTCGAGGTTCGGCGAGTTCGACGACTTCCTCGACCAGCTCGCCACGAAGCGGTCCGAGGTGTACGAGGCGTTCACGGCCCGCAAACAGGCACTGCTGGACGAGCGGTCCCGGCGGGCCGACCGGCTCGCCGGCTCCGCCGAACGCATCCTGGGCAGCGTCGCCCGGCGGGCCGCGACCCTCGACTCGCTGGACGCGGTCAACACGTACTTCGCCTCCGACCCGATGGCGACGAAGCTGCACGGCATCGCAGACGACCTGCGCGCCCTGGACGACCAGGTGCGCGCCGACGAGCTGAGGGGCAGGATCAGGGCGGCCCGCCTGGAGGCCGGCCGGGCGCTGCGGGACCGGCTCGACCTATTCACCGACGGCGGCGGCACGATCCGCCTCGGCCGGCACCGGTTCACGGTCAACACCCAGCCGGTCGACCTCACGCTCGTCCCGCACGACGGCCGGCTGACCTTCGCCGTCACCGGCACCGACTACCGGTGCGCCGTCCACGACGACGTCATCGACGCCGCCCGGTCGTTCTGGGAGCAGCCGCTGCCGTCGGAGTCGCCCGAGGTCTACCGCGCCGAGCATCTGGCGTCGGTACTGCTCGCCGAGACCGACCCGAAGACGTTGCTCGGCGGTGACCTGCTCGACGTGGTGCGCCGCGCGGCGGAGCAACGCCTCGACGAAGGCTACGAGCGGGGCGTGCACGACCACGACACCGCCCTGATCCTCGACGCGTTGCTGCGCCTGCACGCCGGCGCCGGGCTGCTGCGGTTCCCACCGGCGGCGCGGTCGGCGGCGCAGCTGTCGTGGTCGCAGGACGCGTCCCTCGTGCGGCGGGTGGCCTCGCTCGCCCGGGCCCGCGCCCTGTTCGGCGCCCCCGCCGCGATCGGGGACCTGTCCGCCGAGCTCGCCACGTCGATCGCGGAGTTCCACGCGGCCAACGGCCTGCCCCTGTCCGCCGGTGCCGCGGACCTGGCGGGGGAGTACCTGTTCGAGGAGCTGGCCACCGCGCCGGACGGGTTCGTCACCAGCGCCGCCGCGCGGGCCGTCGTCGCCGCGTTCCGGGCCGCGCTGGCCGGCGACCGGCAGGCCTACGAGGCAGACCTACGCGCGCTCGGCGACGACCTCGCCGCCCGCCACCAGCTGGTCGAGGCGTGGCTGACGTCCTTCGCCGCGGAGCGATCCTTCACCGCCGAGGACCTGGCCGAGGCCGTGGCCGTCGAGGTGTGCGACCCGCGGCTGCCGCGCTACGACTGCGCCGCGCCGCTGACCGCCGACGTGCCGGGGCTTCTCGGCACGCACCCGCGCATCGCCGGACGGACGCTGCACGTACGCCTCGACGACCTGCTGACCCGGACCCGCGCCATGCGCACCGAGCGGATGCCGGCGTTCCGGGCGTACCAGCGCCGCCGCGCCGAACTCGTCGCCGCCGAACGGGACCGGCTGCGGCTGGGCGAGTACACGCCGAAGGTGATGAGCGGCTTCGTCCGCAACCAGCTGGTCGACCAGGTGTACCTGCCGCTGATCGGCGACAACCTCGCCCGGCAGCTCGGCGAGTCCGGCGCCCAGATGGGCCTGCTGCTGCTCATCTCACCGCCCGGCTACGGCAAGACGACCCTCATGGAGTACGTCGCGAACCGGCTCGGCCTGGTCCTCGTCAAGGTCAACGGACCGGCGCTCGGCCGTGGTGTCACGTCCGTCGATCCCGCCGAGGCGCCCAACGCCACGGCCCGGCAGGAGGTCGAGAAGATCTCCTTCGCCCTGGAGATGGGCACCAACGTCCTGCTGTACGTCGACGACATCCAGCACGTCTCGCCGGAGCTGCTGCAGCAGTTCATCTCGCTGTGCGACGCGCAGCGCAGGATGGAAGGCGCCTGGAACGGCCGCACCCGCACCTACGACCTGCGCGGCAAGCGCTTCGCGGTGTGCATGGCCGGCAACCCGTTCACCGAGTCGGGGCACCGCTTCCAGGTGCCGGACATGCTGGCCAACCGCGCCGACGTGTGGAACCTCGGCGACGTCCTGTCCGGCAGGGAGGAGCTGTTCGCGCTGAGCTTCATCGAGAACGCGCTCACCGCCAACCCCGTCCTGGCGCCGCTGTCCACGCGCGCCCCGGGCGACGTCGAGCTGCTGCTGCGGCTCGCCCGCGGCGACGAGCGGGTGCGCACCGACCAGCTGGAGCACCCCTATGCGCGGGCCGAGCTTGAGCAGATCCTGGCGGTGCTGCGCCACCTGCTGCGGGTCCAGGAGGTGGTACTGGCGAGCAACCGCGCCTACATGGCCTCGGCGGCGCAGGCGGACGCGTCGCGCACCGAACCACCGTTCCGGCTGCAGGGTTCGTACCGCAACATGAACAAGCTCGCGGAGCGGATCGTGCCCGTCATGAACGACGACGAGCTGGAGTCGCTGATCGACGACCACTACGCCGGCGAGGCGCAGACCCTCACCGACGGCGCCGAGGCGAACCTGCTCAAGCTCGCCGAGCTGCGCGGCCGGCTGAGCGAGGACGAGACGCGCCGATGGGCCGAGGTGAAGGCCGGCTATCTGCGGCGGCTGGCGCTCGGCGGGCGGGAGGACGACCCGCTGACCCGTGCGGTGGCAGCGGTCGGTCTTCTGGCGGACCGGGTCGGCGGCGTCGAGTCCGCGATCGACCGCGCCACGATCGCGCGGTGACGCGAGCGCTCCGGCCGGCACGCGTCACGGCGTGGGGCGGGCGGGCGGCAAGCGCGTCCGCCGTGGACGGTGCGGGCGGCAAGCGCGTCCGCCGTGGGTGGTGTGGACTGCAAGCAGGTCCCCCGCGGACGGTGCGGGCGGCAAGCACGTCCGCCGTAGGTGGTGCGGGCTACAGCACGTCCGCCGTGGGTGGTGCGGTGGCGCCGGCCGGATCGCCGGTCAGCGCCTCCGGCAGTGTCCGGAACGTCGGGAACAGCCCGTCGAGGCTCAGCAGGCGCAGCGCGTCCTGGACCTGCGGTGCCGGGCCGACGAGGCACACGGCGATCGGCTGGCGGTGCGCCTCGACCAGCACGTCGAAGGCGCCGGAGTCCAGCCGGGACACCCCGGTGACGTCGACGGCGAGGCGCCGCGCCCGGCCGCGCAGGTCCAGGACGAGATCGCGCAGGCGGGAGTTGACCAGCAGGTCCGGGTTGCCGGTCAGGGTCACCACGGCGACGTCCCCGACGTGGGTGACGCTGAGACGGCGCGACTCCCGCGCGGTGGGGGTCGTGCGCTCGCGCGTCAGCGCCTGCTCGACCATCCGCGGCGGCGGCGACGTCCGCGTGCACCGGCCGCAGGCGTGCGGCCCGGTCGCGAGGTCGTCGCCGGTCCAGCCGTCCTGGCTGAACAGGCTCCAGGCGACGGCCCAGTCACCCATCGTCGGGGCGAGGTTCGTGACCAGCTGGCCGCATCCGTCGCAGGCCAGCGTGAAGTTCCTGCTGTCGAGGCTGAGCAGCGCGGTCATCGAGGGCCCCCGATCGGATGTGCGGACTGGCTCCACCCTGCGGGCACGGCATGGCAGCTGTTCCGCGAACATATGACAGTTCCATGACGATGCCGGCCGTCGCGGGTGCCGGGTGCTCACAGATCCACGACGGTCCGTGTCCGGGTGTCGTAGCTGCGCGCCGCGGTGAACTGCCCGTGGGCCGGCGGCACGTCCGCGAGCGTCCGCAGCGCCGCCGCGCGCCGGTCCTCGGGCACGTTGAGGGCGAGGCTCACGTGCGGCACCCAGTCCTGCGGCGGGGGCCACCGGTCGGTCCCGGGCAGCGACGACCACGCCCGCAGGTGTGCGGCCCGCAGCGGGTCAGGGTCCAGCACCTCGAGCACCAGGGCCCTGCCGAGCATGCGTGCCGCGCCCAACTCCACCGCCAGCGGCAACGGCGGCGAGGCCAGCCCGGCCAGTGAGGCGGCGGTCAGCAGGGTCAGGTGCGGCCGGTTCGTCGGGTGGCGGTGCGTGGCCAGGCTCGGCAGGCCGGCGTCGCGCAACCGGGACCACAGCGCGCGGACGCCGGACTCGAGGCGCTCGTCCAGCAACAGTTCGACGGTGTGCACGTCAACAGGCCTACCAGACCGCGCACCGTCGCCGTGCGGGGTGAAACCCGGACGCTGCGACCGGCGCGGCGCGCGCTTCGATAGAGTGCCAATTGACCGGGCGGCGCGCCTCACAGCGAACGTCCAGGGTGACGGGGCACGATGGGGGCAGAGTTGACCATCGCCGAGAGCGTTCGGCGTCATCCTGTAGCGCCGATCAAGCAAACTCGTAGCTGGAGCACACCCGTGCCCAGTCATCTACCTGGAGGGTATGCATGGGAGTCAGCCTCACCAAGGGCGGCAATGTCAGCCTGACCAAGGCCGCGCCTGGCCTGACCGCGGTCAACGTCGGCCTCGGCTGGGACGTCCGCACCACCACCGGCGCGGACTTCGACCTCGACGCCAGCGCTCTGCTGCTCGGCGCCGACGGCAAGGTGCTCAGCGACCAGCACTTCGTGTTCTTCAACAACCTCAAGTCGCCCGACGGCACGGTCGAGCACACCGGTGACAACCTCACCGGTGAGGGCGAGGGCGACGACGAGATGATCAAGGTCAACCTGGCGGGCGTGGCCCCCGAGGTCGACAAGATCGTCTTCCCGGTGTCGATCCACGACGCCGACGCCCGTGGCCAGTCGTTCGGCCAGATCACCAACGCCTTCATCCGCGTGGTCAACGCCGCCGACAACAACGAGCTCACCCGCTACGACCTCACCGAGGACTACTCGACGGAGACCGCGCTGGTCTTCGGCGAGCTGTACCGCAACGGTGCGGAGTGGAAGTTCCGCGCCGTCGGCCAGGGCTACGCCTCGGGCCTCGCGGGCATCGCGAAGGATTACGGCGTCAACGTCTGATGAACAACCGATGACGGCGGGCCCGCGCACAACGCGTCGGGCCCGCCGGTCGTCGCTCACCACCGAGTCGCGATGACCGCTCACCCCCCCCGTTTCCGGCAAGGGTCAACCGCGTCCGTGACTCCTGGCGAGGCCCTGGGCCTGCCCGTCGTGCACGTCGCTGACCCACTCCCAGCCGGGCTTCGCCGACGGGCCGATCCGCGGGTCGCTGGGCGCCCGGCCGTCGCGCAGTGCGAGCACGTAGGCCCGGTCCAGCTCGATCCGCGCGGTTGCCTGACCGGCCCCGCCGACCGACCCGTGGCCGGGGACGACGACGCCGACCTCGCCCGCCACGCCCTCCAGCAGCCGCAGCGCCGCGAGATAGTCCTCGATCGGGTCGGCGGTCTCGCCCAGGCCGAACATCGGGATCAGGACGTCGGAGAGCATGTCGCCGGCGACGAGCACCCCGCGTCCCTCGACGAGCAGCGCCGCGTGGCCCGGCGCGTGCGCGCGGTGCTCGATGATCCGGACCGCGGGGCCGTCCCACGGGATCCGCGTCGTCCCGGCCGGCAGGGCGGTGACGAGACCGTAAAGATCCAGGGGGACCTGGTCGGCGATGCCGGTCGGCTCCAGGTGCTCGGTGATGCGGGCCTTCGCGTCCGGGTCGGCCAGCTCCTCCCGGACGGCGGCCACGCAGCGGGCGGTGCCATAGCGGGGAGGCGCGCCGAACCGGGCGTGCCAGAGCACGTGATCCCAGTGCGGATGGGTCGAGAAGCCGGCCACGACGGTCTGGCCCAGCCGGGACAGGTCATCGGCCAGGCAGGCCATCTCGTGCTCCTGCACCCCGGGGTCGATGAGCAGCACGCCGGCGCCGCCCTGCACGACGACGGCGTTGCTCTTGATGAACTCGCTCTCGTGGACGAACACGCCGTCGGCGACCTGCGTCAGCACGGGACCGCCTCGCCGGCGTCGCGGATGGCGTAGTGGTGCATCGTGACCCCCTGTTTGAATGATCGCTGCTCGAGCAGGTCGAGGTCGATCGGCATGTCGTAGTCGTCGAAGAGCGGCCGGCCGAAGCCGAGGATCGCCGGGTGGGTCCAGAGCAGCAGCTCGTCGAGCAGCCCCGCCCGCAGCAGCTGCGTCGCGAGCGTCGCGCCGCCCACGCTGATGAGGCCGTCGGTCTCCGCCCGCAGGGCGGCGAGCTGCCCGATCGCGTCGTCGCCGCCGATGACCCGGGTGTTGTGACCGGCGCTGTGGCGGGTGCGGGAGACGAGCACCTTGGGCTTGGCGGTCCACAGCTCGCCGTACTCATGCATGAAGTCCGGCAGCGACGCGTCCTCGTGCGTCGTCGGCCAGTGCTCCTCCATGGTCTCGTAAAAGACCCGGCCGTGGACCATGAGCGCGACCGTCCGCGCCAGCGCGTTGGCCGCGCGGTGCAGCTCCTCGTCGATGCGCAGCCACTCGCCGGCGCCGTTGTCCCCGGGGACCTGCTCGATCCGCAGGTCGAGCGACACGTTCATCGAATAGACGAAGCGGCCCATCCTCGGCCTCACCCCCCTAGTGGTTGCGTTCTGCAACCACTATATTGAGGGCGAAATGCCTGTCAAGGAGGAGTGGTGGAACCACGGTCCGGGTCGCCGGTCACCGCGGCCGTCGAGGTGCTCGGCGATCGCTGGTCGTTGCTCGTGCTGCGCGACGTCATCTTCGGCGACCGCCGCTACTTCCGGGTGCTGCTCACCGGGTCGGTCGAGGGCATCGCCTCGAACATCCTCGCCGACCGCCTCGTGCGCCTCGTCGAGGCGGGGCTCCTCACCCGCGGCGCCGGAGCCCGGGGGCAGCGTGCCCGCTACAGCCTCACCGAGGCCGGCATCCAGACCCTGCCGATCATCTGCGCCCTCGGCAACTGGGGCCTCGACTGGCGCCCGGACGGCGGCGACCTCGGCGACCGGCAGCGGTATCTGCGCGATCAGGGCCCGGCGTTCGTCGATGAGCTCATGGCCGAGCTGCGCGAGCGGCACCTGGACGCACCGCCGAAGCCGCGCCCGGGACCGGGACCCTTCGAGCGCCTCGCCGCCGCCCGGCCGGCCTGAGGCCGTGTCACCGGCCGGCGCCGGCCCGGACGGTGCGCGGCGCGGCGTCCGGTGCGGGCAGGGCGGGCGGTCTGACCAGGGTGGCGCCCTCGACGTCGACGTTCGGCAGGACGCGCTGCAGGGCGCGGGGGAGCCACCACGCGCTGCGGCCGAGGATGTGCAGGACCGCCGGGACGAGGGTCATGCGGACGATGAAGGCGTCCACGACGACCCCGACGGCGAGGGACAGCCCGATCGCCTTGATGATGACGTCGCCGCCGAAGATGAACGCGGTGAACACCGCGGCCATGATGAGCCCGGCGGCGGTGACGACGCGGGCGCTGTCGCGCATGCCGTCGGCGATCGCGCGGCGGGCGTCGCCGTGGTGGGTGAAGGCCTCCTTCACCCGGGACACGAGGAACACCTCGTAGTCCATGGCCAGCCCGAAGAGGATGCCGATGACGAGGACCGGCAGGAAGCTCAGGATCGGTCCGGGCGCCCGCACCCCGAACAGTCCGCCGAGGTGCCCCTGCTGGAACACGAACGTGGCCATGCCCATCGAGGCGCCCAGCGACAGCAGGAACCCCACGACCGCCTTGACGGGCACGAGGACCGAGCGGAACACCAGCAGCAACAGCAGCAGTGCGAGCACCACGATGAGCGCCAGGAAGGGGGCCAGCGCGGCGCTGAGCTTGTCGGAGACGTCGTTGTTGACCGCGGTGGTGCCGGTGACGTAAGCGATGATCCCGGCCTGCTGCTTCGCCTGCTCGCCGGCGGCCCGGATGCGCCGGACGAGGTCCTTCGTCTGCTCCGTGTCGGGGCCGGACTTCGGGATGACCGACAGGATCACCACGTCGCCGGCCTGGTTGGTGGCCGCGGGCACGGCGACGGCGACGTCGGCGTCGGCCCGCAGCAGCGGGGCGGCCTGCTCGCCGACGCTCTTCATGTCGGTGCGGCCCGGCCCGTACAGCACGAGCGTGAGCGGGGCGTTGAACCCGGCGCCGAACCCCTTCGCGAGCAGGTCGTAGGCGCGGCGTTCGGTGGTGCCGGTCGACTTCGTGCCGTCCGACGGCAGCCCGAGCCGCATGTCGAGCACCGGCAGCGCCATCGCACCGACAACGGCCAGGCACGCCACGACGGTCAGCCACGGGCGGGCGGTGACGATCCGCGCCCACCGCGCCCCGAACGGGTCCGGCTTCGGCTCGGCGCGGCGGTTGAGGTACGCGATGCGGCTGCGGCTCATCCGGGTGCCCGCGACGGCGAGGACCGCGGGGGTGAGCGTGACGGCGAGCACGACGGTGACGGCGACGGTCGCCGCGGCGCACAGGCCCATCACGGTGAGGAACGGGATGCCCGCGACGGCCAGCCCGCACAGGGCGATGATCACGGTGAGGCCGGCGAAGACGACGGCGGAGCCGGCGGTGGCCGTGGCGGTGGCGATCGACTCGCGCACGGGCATGCCCTCGCGGAGCTGCTGGCGGTGCCGGGCGACGATGAACAGGGCGTAGTCGATGCCGACGGCCAGGCCCAGCATGGTGGCGAGGGCCGGCGCGGTCGAGTTCAGCTCGACGAACCCGGTCACGACCTGGATGCCGAGCATGCCGACGGCGACCCCGACGAGCGCGTTGAGCAGCGGCATGCCGGCCACGACGAGACCGCCGAGGGTCAGCGCGAGGACGAGATAGGCGATGATGACGCCGTACAGCTCACTGCTGGCGCCGTGCGCCTCGGTGGTGGAGATGACACCGCCGGAGAACTCGACCTGCAGCCCCGCGGCGCGGGCCGGTCCGGCGATCTTCTGCAGCGCGTCCTTGGACTCCTGGGTGATCTCGGAGACCGGCACGGCGTACTGGACGTCGGCGAACGCGATCCGCTTGTCGGCGCTGAGCGTCGCCTGCGTGAACCCGGTGACCGCGATGACCTGCGGTGCTTTCGCCAGCGCGGCGAGGGCCTCGGCGGCGCGGGTGGTGTAGGCGGCCTCGTCCAGGGTGTGCCCGCGCGGGGCGGCGACGACGATGCGGGCGCTGGCGCCGCCGGTGCCGGGGAACTTCGTGGCGAGCAGTTCGATCGCCCGCTGCGACTCCGTGCCGGGGATCGTGATCGCCGACGTGGTCGGCTTCGCCAGGACGGTCGCGGAGATGCCGATGGCGACCAGGATCGCCGTCCAGACGCCGAGCACGATCCAGCAGCGGCGGGCCGCGAAGGCTCCGAGACGGTACAACGTCGTTGCCATGCGCCTGCTCCTTCGAGAGGGCGGCGGGGAATGTTGATCATATGGCTTCCCGGCCCTGAGCAGGGCCGGAACCGGCGAACCGCATGCGCAGGACGGCCCATCCGACGAGCACCGCGGCCAGGGCCGTGAGCGTGAGACCGGCGGTGGTGACCGCCTGCTCGAACTGCGCGGTCTGCCGCGGGCTCCAGTGGGACGTGGCGATGGTGCCGGTGAAGAGCGCGGCCAGGACGGTGCCCGTGACGGCGATGCCGGCACCGGAGGTGACCTGCGTGGCGGTGTCGACGAGCGCCGCGCCGGTCGTGGTCCGGTGCGCCGGCAGGCCGCGCATCACGTTGACCCCGGCGACGACCCCGACCACGCGCATCCCGGCCGCGACGAGCACCAGCGCGACGGCCACCCACACGTAGCCGAAGCTGTGCAGCAGCCCGTACACGCCGAGCCCGGCGACGACCGTCGCGGCGCTGACCCACGCGGCGCGCTCGAGACCGGCCCACCGCACGAACGGGTCGACGAACACGGCCCCGCCGATGAGGACGACGACCTGCGGCAGCATGCCGACGGCCGCGAGCGCGGGCGACCAGCCCCAGTCGAGCTGGAGCTGCAGGGTCACCATGTACCCGAGTCCGGCGGTCGCCAGCCCGGCGGCGGCCTTGTACGCCAGGCCGCTGGACACCAGCGGGCGGGCGACGAGCTTCAGGTCGAGCATCGGGTGCCGCGCGGTGCGCTCGCGCAGGACGAAGAGGGCCGCCGCCGCGACGGCCGCGGCGGTCGCCGCCCAGCCGGCCCGCGCGCCCCCGCTCACGAACAGGGTCGGCGCGACGAGCGCGAGGACGATCGTCGCCGTGCCGAGCACCGCGCCGGCGACGTCGACGGGGTCGCGGTGCAGCTCGCCGGGATCGTCGGCGGCGATGCCCGCCCGTACACCGGCGATGGCGAGCACGGCGATCGGCGCGTTCGCCAGCAGCAGCACCTGCCACGGCGCGACGGCGAGCACCAGGCCGCCCAGGGTCGGCCCGGCGGCGAGCCCGACCAGGCCGACGGTCGAGATCAGGGTCATCGCGCGGACGCGCAGCCCGTCGTCGTCGAACAGCCGGAACGCGAGGGCGACGGACCCGGGCGTGGTCATCGCCGCCGCGACGCCCATGACCGCACGGACGGCGATGAGCTGCCCCGCGGTGGTGACGAACAGGGTGGCGAGGCTGGCCAGGCCGAGCAGCACCAGGCCGGTGAGCATGACCCGGCGCCGGCCGAACCGGTCGGCGAACGCGCCGAAGGCCAGCATCAGCCCGCCGAACACGACGGCGTAGGCACTGGTCACCCACTGCAGCGCGGTGGTGGACGCGGACAGGTCGCGGCCGATGCTCGGCAGCGCGACGTTGAGGATCGAGTTGTCGAGCATCTCGAAGAGGAACACCGCGGACAGCCCGGTCAGGGCGATCCAGGAGCTCCGCAGGGTCGTCGGCATGTCTAGAGCGTACGCGATATTTAGAGCATGCTCCAAAAATGTGGCCTGCTACACTGGACGGGTGGCTGGCACCGGACTCCGTGACCTGAAGAAGGCGCGCACCCGCCGCCTGATCGCCGACACCGCGGCCCGGCTGTTCGCCGAGCGCGGCTATGAGCAGGTCACGGTCAGCGAGGTCGCCCGCGCGGCCGAGGTGGCGGAGCAGACGCTCTACAACTACTTCCCGACCAAGGAGCACCTGGTCACCGACCGCGAGCAGCAGGTGCAGGACCAGCTCGGCGACCTGATCCGGGCCCGCCCGGCGGGGACCACCCCGGCCGCCGCCATCCGCGGCTTCGTCCTGGAGACGGTGTCGGCGATCCGCGACATGCCCCCGGACCTGGCCCGCGGCACCCTCGGCTATCTCGCCGCGATCAGCCCCGCCGTGCACCGCCTCGCGCTGGACCTGATGGACCGCCTCGCCACGTCGCTGGCGGCCGCCGTCGCCGAGACGAGCCCGGTCCCGCCCGAGGTCGCCCGCCTGCAGGGCATCGCCCTCGCGGGCGTCTTCAGGATCGTCATCGGCGAGACGGGGCACAGGACCCGCGACGGCCAGACCCCGGCCGAGATCGTCGACGCCCTGCACCCGCGGATCGAGCACGTCCTCACCGAGCTGGACCGCTGGCTCACCTGACGGACCCGTGCCGCCCCGTGCCGGCTGAGGGCCGCCCCGCAGCGGGGCGGCCCTCAGGGAATCAGTGCCGTCACCGCGCGTGGCGCAGGGCCCAGTCCAGGGCGAAGTCGGCGATCTCCTCCCAGCCCTTCTGTGCCGGGAGCAGGTGCGCGTAGCCGTCGTACTCGACGTGTTCGGTGACGGTGGCGGACCTGTAGTGCTTGACGTTGGAGCGCTGCACCGCCGGCGGCATGATGTGGTCCTCGCCGCCGGAGATGAACAGCAGCGGCGCCCGGTCGTCGTTGCGGTAGTCGACCCAGGTGTCCTGGTGACCGGGCTGGAAGTTGGCCAGGACGCTGCCCCACAGGATGCCGCCGTTGGCCGGGATGTGGTAGCGCTCGTACAGCGCCTTCGCCTCCTCGTCGCTGAACGTGTTGGTGAACGCGTACTTCCACTCGTCCAGGGTCAGGCCGATGGACCGGTGCCGGTTCGCGGGTGACCGCAGCACCGGCAGCGTCGATTTCACCTGCGAGAACGGCACCACGTGCACGCCTTCGGTCGGTGCGGAGTTCAGCGCCACGGCCGAGGCGCCGAACCCGTGGTCGAGCAGGATCTGGGTGAACGCGCCACCGGCGGAGTGCCCCATGATGATCGGCGGCGTCGGCAGCGGCCGGATCACCGACTCGAGGTGCTCGATGATCGCCGGGACGGTGAGCGCGGTGATGACGTCGGGGTTGGCGTTGAGCGCCTCGACCTCCACCTCGAAGCCGGGGTAGCCGGGCGCCAGGACCCGGAAGCCCTTCTGCTCGTAGTGCGTGATCCAGTGCTCCCAGCTGCGGGGTGTGACCCAGAAGCCGTGGACGAGGACGATCGTGTCCGGTGCCATGTCTCAGCCCTTCAGGAAGTCGAGGAGGTCCGCACCCAGCCGGTCCTTGTGGGTGTCGGTGATGCCGTGCGGCGCGCCGGGGTAGACGATCAGCCGGGCGCCCTTGATGAGGGCCGCGGACGCCTTGCCGCCGACCTCGAACGGCACGACCTGGTCGTCGTCGCCGTGCACGACGAGCGTCGGCACGTCGAACCTGGCGAGGTCGGCGCGGAAGTCGGTGGCCGAGAACGCGGCGATCGACTCGTAGGCGTTGCGGTGCCCGGCGGCCATCGACTGCAGCCAGAATGCGTCGCGGATGCCCTGCGACACGCTCGCGCCGGGCCGGTTGTCGCCGAAGAACGGCCCGTCGGCGAGGTCCCGGTACAGCTGTGAACGGTCGGCGGCGGAGCCGGCGCGGATCCCGTCGAACACCTCGACCGGCACCCCGCCGGGGTTGTCGTCGCGGCGCACCATCAGCGGCGGCACGGCCGAGACGAGCACCGCCTGGGCGATCCTGTCCGTGCCGTGGCGGCCGATGTACCGGGCGACCTCGCCGCCGCCCGTGGAGAACCCGACGAGGGTGGCGTCGCGCAGGTCGAGGTGCTCGATGAGCGCGGCGAGGTCGTCGGCGTAGGTGTCCATCTCGTTGCCGTGCCAGGTCTGCGTCGACCGTCCGTGGCCGCGGCGGTCGTGGGCGATGGCCCGGTAGCCGTTGGCGGCCAGGAACAGCTGCTGCGCCTCCCAGCTGTCGGAGTTCAGCGGCCAGCCGTGCGACAGGACGACGGGCCGGCCGGTGCCCCAGTCCTTGTAGAAGATCTCGGTGCCGTCGGGCGTGGTGACGTAAGGCATGGTGAGGTCCGTTCTCGTTCAGGCGCTGCGGGCGGCGAGCGTGATGAGGTCAGCGGTCAGCTGCGGGTGCGTCATCATGGCGACGTGCGAGGCGCGGGCCTCCACGACGCGGGCGCCGGCCCGCTGCGCCATGAACCGCTGCGCGGCCGCGGGGATCAGGTTGTCGTCGCGGGCGACGAGGAACCACGACCGGATCTGCTTCCACGCCGGCGCACCCGACGGCTGCTGCAGCGTGTGCACGTCGCCGGGCCGCTGCGTCGCGGCCATGATCGCGGTGGTCGAGCGGGGCAGGTCACCGGCGAAGATGTCGCGGAACACGTCCTGCTTGACGTAGCCGTCGTAGCTGAGGCTGCCGTCCGGCAGCGCGTACGGCCGCAGGTCCAGCTGGGGCTGGCCGAGCTTGCTGCCGGGGAACCGCGTCTGCAGCCCGAGCACGGTGTCCCCGGCGTCCGGCGCGAACGCGGCGACGTAGACGAGCGCCTTCACGTTCGGGTTGCCGGTGGCCGCGTTGGTGATGACGACGCCGCCGTACGAGTGACCGACGAGCACGACCGGTCCGGCGACGGTCGCCAGGATGCCGGCCAGGTACGCGGAGTCGGAGTCGACGCCGCGCAACGGGTTCGCCGGCGCCAGGACCGGATAGCCGTCGCGGATCAGCCGGCGGATCACGTCGTTCCAGCCGGAGGCGTCCGCGAACGCGCCGTGCACGAGCACGACGGTCGGCTTCGCGCCCGGGCTGCCGTGGGCGCTCGCGGGTGCGGCGGCCGCGGTGGTGACGACCCCGGCGGCGATGACCGCGGCGGACCCGGCAAGGACCGTGCGGCGGGTGGCATTGGGCATGGTGCATCCCTTTCGAAGCGTTCGGGGGAGAGGCGTTGCTGGTGTGCCAGGGACGCTACGGACGCCGTACCGGCGCAGTCGTGAGTCAGATGACTGCGAATGCCGACGCAGTCGAGCGGCGGCGCTATTGACAAAATTCTGTTGTACGTAAAAACTGTGTTTGCCATGAGAGATGTCGTGTACCTGGACCAGATTGAGCAGGCCGAGGCGCTGCTCAAGCCGCAGCGGATCGAAGTGCTGCGGCAGCTCGCCGTGCCCCGGTCGTGCACCGAGGTGGCGGCCGAGCTCGACCAGACCCCGCAGCGGGTCTACTACCACGTCAAACGCCTGGTCGAAGCGGACCTGGTGCGCCAGGTCAGCGAGCGCCGGGTGCGCGGCATCCACGAGGGGATCTACCAGGCGGCCGCCCGGTCCTACTGGCTGTCGCCGCGCCTCGTGGGCCGCATCGGGCTGCGCCAGACCCGTGACCGGCTCAGCCTCGGCCACCTGCTGGACCTGATGGAGGACGTGCAGGCCGACGTCGCCGCGCTCGACCTCGCCCGCCCGGACCTGCCCTCGATCGGCGTGTCCGGCGACATCCGGGTCCGGCCCGGGCAGCGCGCGGCGTTCCTCGAGGAGCTGCAGCACGTGCTGCAGGACCTGTTCACCCGCTACGGCGGCGCCGAGGGCGACGCGTTCCGGCTGGCCGTCGCCTGCTACCCCGCACAGACCACCGCCACCGAAGGAGATGCACCGTGACCGAGTCCAATGACATGCGCCTGCTGGCGGTCATGCCCGCGCCGCCGGAGACCGTGTTCGCCGCGCTGACCGAGGCGAAGGCGTTGCGGGCCTGGCTGGCCGAGCACGCCGAGGTGGCGCTGCCTGACCGGTATGAGTTCTGGGGCCGCGACACACCCGACGGCGCCGAGCCGCACCAGCGCGTCCTGCGCGCCGGCCCGCGCGAGCTGCGCCTGGGCTGGACCGTCGGCGGCGTCGACACCACGGTCGAGATCACCGTGACCGACGACGAGGCCGGCGCGCTGCTCGCCCTGACGCAGAGCGACCTGCCGACCTTCGACGAGATCCTGTCCGACAAGGCCGGGCCGCGCGGCGAGCTGCAGACGTTCTGGACCCTCGCCATCGCGAACCTCGCCGACCACCTCGCCGACCGTGACCTGACGCCGAGGCCCGACTACACGTCGACCGACCTGAGCGGCTCCGTGGTCATCGACGCCACGCCGGAAGCGGTGTTCGAGTCGCTCACCAAGGGCGAGCACGTCCGCAGGTGGTCCGGCGTCCACGTGGACATCGAGCCCTACGTCGGCGGCCGGTATGCGATGGGCGGCTTCGACGTGGACCCCGGCGGCATGAAGTACGCCGAGTTCGAGCCGGGCCGCAAGGCGACGCTGCGGTTCGCCGACGGCTTCACGTCCAGCTGGGAGCTGGAAGGCTCCGAGGGCAAGACCCGGCTCACGTTCGTGCAGAGCGGCTTCGACCCGGAGAACCCGCCGTATGCGGGCTGGGCCGGCTGGCTCGCCGGCGTCGCCGCCCTGCGCCGCTACCACGAGCTGCCGCATTGGCGCTCGATCTGGCGGCTGATCGAGGCCCCGGGTGTCCCCGCCGAGATGTTCGTCTACGACGCCTGACGGCACCCGTCCGCACCCTGGCGCCCCGGCTCATTGCAGCCGGGGCGCCTTATTGTGTCGGGTTCAAGTCCGGGTTCAACAAAATTAAGATCGACATCTTGAAAGTTGAGGTTTGCGTCGGTACAACTTAAGCATGACCGAACGCGCGATGGACTGGCAGGAGCTCACCAACCTCACCCGGGGCCGGCCGTTCGTCGTGGAGCGGGTGCGGCTCGCCGACAACGGCGTCGCGGTCGAGGGCGTGTTCGAGCTGCCGCAGCTCGCCCAGCTCAACGTCGAGGACCAGGTCTTCGTCACCGCGTTCGTGCGCTGCCACGGCTCCATCAAGGAGATGGAGCGCATCTTCGGCGTCAGCTATCCCACGATCAAGGCCCGGCTCAACCGGATCACCGCCGCGCTCGAATTCGTCGAGACCGACCCCGCACCGTCCAGCGCCGACGTCATCGACCGCCTGCGCCGCGGTGAGATCACCGCCCAGCAGGCACTGTCCGAGCTGGACGGCCGCACGTGATGCCGCAGCTGGTGACCGTGCGGGTCGACCGCCCGGACGGCCGCCCCCTGCGACTGTGGATCCCGGTCCTGCCGGTCCTGATCCTGCTCTTCCCGCTGTGGCTGCTGGTGGCACTGGCCGCGTTCGTGGCCTGCCTCGTGTTCCGCGTCGACGTGCCGCTCGCCTTCGGCACCGCCTGGCGCATCGCCTTCGCACTGCCCGGCACCCTGATCGACATCGATCTGGGCGGCACGGGCGTGCTCATCGCCGTCCGATAGGAGACCCTCCGATGAACGAACAACGCAAGGACATCCTCGGCATGCTCGGCGCCGGCAAGATCACCGCCGACGAGGCGGAGCAGCTCATCGCCGCCCTCGAGCGCGAGCAGCCGCCGGCCGCCCCCGCCTTCGACACCAAGAAGGGCAAGGCCAAATACCTGCGCGTGCTGGTCGACTCCCGCGACGCGGGCGAGCCCGGCCGGGTCAACGTCCGGGTCCCCCTGCAACTGCTGCGCGCCGGCGTCAAGCTCGTCGCCCTCATCCCGCCGCCGGCCCTCGAGCGGGCCAACGCCGAACTGGCGAAGTCGGGCATGCCGTTCGACCTCACCCAGCTCAAGCCCGAGCAGCTGGAGCAGCTCATCGAGCACCTCGACGAGATGACCGTCGACGTCGACCAGCCCGACACCACCGTCCGCGTCTTCTGCGAGTGACTCAGCAGCGGCGCTTGGCGTCCGCCTCGAAGTCTGCGCGGGACATCACCACACCGGTGAGGTCGTTCTTCCCGACGGTCAGCACCTGGTCGGGCTCCAGCGCGTCGACGGCGTCCCCGGTGAAGGTGATGGTGACCGACGGCTGCGGCGCTCCGTAGACGTTGAGGAAGTATTCGACCGCCGGCGCCAGCGTGACCGGACCCGACCGCTCGCCACGCCAGCCGGCCGGGACCGCGCCGAACTCGACGGTGTAGCCGGTGCGCTTGTCGGAGTCGTTGCGGATGAACCACAGGTAGCGGCTGAAGTCGCCCTGCGACGGTTCTGCGGCGGACGAGGACTGCGGCTTCACCGCGATGAACTGGGTGCGGCTCCCCGCGCAGTGCCGCACCTCGACCGCCGGGGTGCCGGACTCCGAGCGGGAGATCCCGATCAGCGAGCGGTCCGGGCCCTCGGTGGCCTTCAGGGTGCACGCCGCGAGCCCGGCCGCCGCGACCGTCGCGATGACGGCCAGGCGGACGGGCCCGCGGGAGGACAGGATGCGCCCGGTCATCAGTTCGGCGGTTCCCAGGTCTTGTAGCCGCCCCAGTACAGGTTGGCCTTCTGCTCGTACTCGTTGGCGTGCGACCACGTCCCGGTCAGCGCCCGCGACCTGATGTTCTCCGCCTGATAGGGGAAGAAGAAGTCCTTCCAGTTGTCGTGCTCGGCCCACTGATCCGAGTGAACGGCCTCGTGCCGCTTGATGTCGCGCCCGTACTTGTCGGCGATGTCCGCACCGTGCGCGGCCGCCAGGTCGTCCTTCGCCTGTTTGTCACCGGCGACCCGCTGGTCCCATTCCGCCTGCGTGCCCTTCCACAGCACGACGTCGCCGACCGTCATGGGGTGGCCGTCCTCGAGCTCCCATTCGATCGGCACCTCAGGATGGTAGAGCCTGTCGACGCCGAAACAGATGATCTGCACCTCCATGAGCCGGCAGCTTCCACCGGCCGCGATCGCCGACGACATCGCCAGGGTGTCGGCGCCGTTGGTGAGGTTCGCCGCCCGCAGCTGCGGCGCGTTCTTCGGCAGGCACATGTACTCGACCCACATCGTCTGGCACGAATGGTCGCCCTGCGGCTTGAAGGCGCTCTTGCTGCACAGGTTGGTGATGGTGGCGACGCAGAACTTGGCGCCTTCGGGCTTCTTCTTCGGCTGGCCGCTGTAGTTCTCCACAGCCTTCTTGTTGTCGGAGCACGGACCGTTCGGGTCGTCGAGCTTCTGGCACAGGCCGTCGGGATCGGAGCTGCTCGTCGGGTTGTTGCCGGCGTAGCTGTACCCGTTGAGCTGCTGCGGGTCGCCGGTGGACAGCACCGGGTCGATGCTGACGAAGCGGCCGGTCGCCGGGTCGTAGCTGCGGGCGCCGAGCACCGTGAGACCGGTGGCGGTGCTGCGCGGCCGGTTCAGGAAGCCGTGGTTGTCCGGTGCGGTCACCGCCGCGCCTCGGTCCGAGCCGTACGGCGTGCTCAGCTTCCACGTCGGTGTCTGCGCCGTGCTGTCCAGGTAGAGCCGTGGCGTGCCGTGCTCGTCGCCGAGCTGGTACGTGTAGGCGGAGGTGGCCGTGCCGGTCCGGACCGCGCAGCCGCCGCCGGGCAGCGGGTAGTAGCGGGTGCCGGTGACGGCCGACGTCGCGGTGTCCAGGGTGAGCTGCTCGCCCGGCAGGTACAGGGTGGTCTTGCCGGGGTCTCGCTGCACCAGCAGCCCGCCGTCGGCGTCGTAGCGCATCGTGCTGGGCCCGGCGGTGCCGCCGGTGATCCCGGTGAGCCGCCCGGCGTCGTCCCACGCGAGGACCTGGGCGCCCTGGCCGGCGTTGCGGTTCGTCATGTTGCCCGCCGCGTCGTACTGGTAACTGGTCGACGCGCTCGTCGACGTCAGCGTGTGCGGCTGCCCGGTCCCGTTGCCGTTGTAGGTGTAGCCCGTCGACACGTCGGACCCGCCGCCGATCGCGTACTGCGTCTGGTTCGTGCGGTCGCCGACGTTGTCGACGGCCCACGTCGTCCAGTACACGCTGGAGGCGCCGAGCGGGTTGCCGACCATGCTCCGGTTGCCCGGGGTCGGCGCCACGGCACAGTTGTCGGTGGCCGTCCACGCGCCGGTGAGCCGGGCGAGGGCGTCATACCTGAAGCACTGCGTCTCGCTGGGGGAGGAGGCGCCGAGGCGGGTGCTGACCTGCCGGGTGAGGTTCCCCGCCGGGTCGTAGGTGAACGCCTGCAGGTCGACGTCGGTGGTGGCGGACCCGTTCGTGCGGGTCACCTTCTGCCCGTTGAGCCGCCCGGTGTGCTGGTCCCACGTGTTGGTGACGAACGCCTGGTTCGGCGCGGCGTTCAGGGTGGCCTGGCTGACCTGACCGAACTCGTCGTAGGTCGTCCCGTCGCTGTACCCGGTGAGCCCGCCGAGCGTGTTCGGCAGGTCGAGCACGCCGGAGTACCCGTGGTTGACGGTCTCGGCCGGCAGCCCGCCGTGCGCGGTGTAGACGTCCCGCAGCAGCAGCCCGGTGTTCGCCGTGTACTGGTGCAGGTACGTGTAGGTGAGCCCGAGCTGGGTGCCCTCGGTCGCGGACGGGATGGTGATCGTCTCGCCGGTCGACTTGCCGAAGACGGTGAAGCCCTTGGCCTGCCGGACGTAAGCGGCGCCGCCCCAGTAGGCGGTGGAGGTGGTGACGTGCCCGACGGGCCGGGGCATGCCGGGCACGACGTTGTCGGAGTTGTCGTACACCCACTTGCCGAGCTGGTTCGTGGTGGTGCGGGCGGTCAGCTCGGCCGCCCACTGCCCCGTCTTGCGGTTCAGCGCGTCGTACTCGAACGACACCGCCTTGAGCCGGGCGTCGATCACCTGGGTGGTGTTGCCGTTCAGGTCGTACTTCATGTTGCTGGTCCCGGCGTCCGGGTCGACCTTCTTCGTGATCCTGCCCCGCAGGTCGAAGGTGCTGGTCCAGACCTTCGTGTCGGGTGCGGTGACGGTGGACAGGTTGCCGTGCCCGTCGAAGCCGTACCCGGTGGTGATGACCGTGCCGCCGGTGACGGACCAGATGCCGGTGGTCGTGTTCGCCGGCGTGTTGAGCGTCGGCGCGCTCGTGTACTCGTCCAGCGCGACGGTGCGACCCAGTGGGTCGGTCCGGGTGGTCTTGGCGACCCCGCCGGTCGGTGGGATCACCGTCGTGCGGTCGCCGTTGTAGACGGTCGTCGTGGTCGTCTGCGCCACGCCGTCCTTGGCTTTGACCTCGCGGACGGCGCGGCCGAGGCCGTCGTAGGTGAACTGCGTCTGGTTCGGCACCTGCGCGCCGAGGTTGACCGCCGACACGATCGTGGTGCCGGGCAGGTTGTCCTTGTCCCACCAGCCGTTGTTCCTGGCGCTGACCTCGCCGCGGCTGTTGTAGAACGTGTCCAGGACCATCCGGCCCGACTTCGGGGTGGTGGCCTGGCTCTGCCGCTCGCGCAGCAGCGCGTCGTAGATGACGGTGTTGGTGACGTAGCCGAGCGAGTCGTTCATCCGTTTGCTCGTCACGGCGGTCGGCCCGGTGTTGGACAACTGGTACGTGAAGAGATGGTTGGCCGGTGCGCTCGTCGGGCGGGACGCGAGCCAGACCGCGGACAGCCGGCCGAGCGCGTCGTACTGCTGGGTGGTCACCACGGCGTTCGGGTCCGTGGTGGACACCGGGAGCCCGCGCAGCGGGTCGATGACGGTCGTGGTGGTCTGGTTCAGCGCGTTGGTGCTGACCTGGCCGACGGTGAGGCCGGCGGCGTCGGCGGTGTAGCCGGCGGTGGTGCGGTTGCCGTTGGCGTCGTAGGACTCCACGACCCGCCCGCGGCCGTCGTACCTGGTGCGCCCCGTCGTCTCGTAGACGTAGGCGCCCGCGGTGTGGTCGGCCGCGGCGCGCATCATCGTGACGTTGCCCTTGCTCGGCGCGGCCGGCTGCGGGAACGTCAGGTCGAACGCGTGGTCGTCGTAGTAGGTGCGGGTGGCGTCGACGACCTGTGCCGGCCGGCTGACCGACGCGGGCGCGGTCAGGGTGTTCAGCGCCGCCGGCCGGGACGGCTGGGCGTCCTGGGTGAACCCGCCGCAGGCGACGGACACGGTCTCCGACGAGGCGACCAGGCCGACGATGTTCAGCGTGGTGTTGACCGGCGCGTAGCCGAGGCTGGTGCACCGGTCGTAGGCCGCGTTCGCCGGGACGGTGTGCGAGTACGTGTGCTTCAGCAGCCCGACGGTCGGGCTGGTGACCGTCGCGTCGTAGGTGTTGTCGATCTCGGTCACCCGCCAGGTGGTCGCACCGGACCCGGTGACGGCCTGCCGGTCGTACGTCTCGGCGGCCGCGGTCCAGTTCGCGGTCAGCGCGGGCAGCCCGGTCCTGGACCGGCTGGCGGTGGCGGCCGAGACCCAGTAGGACGTGATGGTGGTGTTGTCGACCGGACCCGTGTCGCCGAGGTACGCCGTGGTCTCCAACGCCTTGCCGGCCAGCTGGTTCGCGTCGTCGTGGGTGCCGCCGACCGAGTCGGTCAGGGTCACCGCGACGCTGTTGTTGTTGTTCGACATGCCGCGGTAGTAGGTGGTGTCCGAGGCGGTCCGCGGGTCGTTGACCCCGTCACCGGTCAGCGTCGTCACCTTCGCGTAGCCGCGGAACTGCCCGTAGCTGCGGTGCTTGGCGGGCACCAGCTCGATGTCGTCGTAGTGCCACGCGGCGCCGCCGGCGAAGCGGTAGGCGACCGTCTTCGCGGGCGACAACCCGGTCGGGTCCGTCTGGGTCACCTTCGTCACGGCGTACTTGTTGAACCAGTCGGTGATCGGGTCGGTGTAGCCCGGCGGGGTCCACCGCACCGGGTAGCACGACGAGGTGTTCGTGGCCGCCGGCGTGGTCACCGGCGCCGTGCACGGGTTGACCAGCGCGTACGTCGGGGTGATCACCGAACCCGTCTCGGTGGTGATCGACCCGATCCGGAACCGGTAGTAGCTCTGCAGGTTCGTGGTGTCCACGCGGTTGGCCAGCGGCGTGGCGCCGAACCTCATCTCCGGCTCGGCGATGGCCGCGGTCCCGCCCGCGGTGGTGTCGTGTCCGGTGTGGACGATCGACTGCAGCCACAGCGTCGGCGACAGCGCGTCACCGGTCGACGGCAGGGTCTGGGTGAGCGCGTACGAGTCGACGTCGAGATATCCGCCGTTCGCCGCCGAGTACTGCTGGGTGGTGATCGACGTGAGCCGGACGGTGGAGAAGTACGACGGGCTCACCGGCGCGCAGTTCTGCCCGGCGGCGCAGACCAGGTCGTAGGGCACGTCCGGCCAGTTGGCCTTGGTGGTGGCGTTGAGCGGGGTGCAGGTGCCGGCGAGGCAGCGCGGCCCGGTGCCGAACAGCACCTTGTTGGGCACGGTGCCGTAGGCGTTGCCGTCGGTGAAGCCGTAGTCGATGTGATCGACGTGGCTGTGGAGCACGTACTCGGTGTCGGTGGCGCCGTTGTACCGGCCGTAGAAGTTCTTGTCCTGCGCGTAGTAGTACGCCATCGCGTTGCCGTGCGGGTCCTTGACGTAGTCGAGGTTCCACCGGTACGCCATCGTGCACCACGAGTTCTGAAACGTCGCGTTGTAGCAGGGCTCGCCGGCGTGCGCGGCGAAGACCGGCTGCGAGTCCACGGAGTTCGTCACCGTCTTGCCGGAGCTCCAGCCGGGCAGCTGGTTGCGGCCGAAGGAGAACACGGTGCCGTCGCGCCGGGTGACGGTCCAGTAGTCGGTGTTGTACGTGCCGGTGCCGTTGCCCGAGTTCTGCACCCTGGTGACGACCTCGCCGTTGTCCTGCTGCGGCTTGAACTTGGTGCCGTCCCACACCAGCGCCGTCGACGAGCCGTTGAGCGACATCGTCAGCACGGGTCCGGCGTAGCACTGGTCGACGATCGGGACCGGCGCGGCGGTGCCACCGGGCTTCTCCGAGCACGCGGTGAACGACTGCTCGATGTAGGAGGACGGGGTGTTCCACCCGTCACCGGCCCAGGACGCCTGCGCCTGCGTCGAGGCGGTCGTGCCGTCGACACCGCCCGAGTCGTACGCGAGGTTCACGGTCGGCACCAGGCTGGACGGCGCCGGCGGCACCGTGACCGGGTACGTGTAGCTGAACGAACCGGTGCTGGTCCCGGCCGTCCACGACCCGGCCGGCTTGAGCTCGGTGGCGCTGAACGTGCCGCCGTCACCGCCGCCCTGCGCCGGGTCGCTGGTGAGGGCCAGCAGCACCGGGGCGTCCCGGCCGACGCTCACCGGGGCGGTCACGATCCGCCGCGCCGGGTCGTTGCGTGAGTCGAGGGCGGTGCCCTGCCGGCACGACTCGACGGCCGGGGTCCGCAGCGCGCACCCGGGCAGCTCGACCAGGCGCAGCCGGGAGCCGTAGTTGCCGCCGTACGCCTGGGCGAAGCCGCTGTAGTCGACGCCGACCAGCGCGGTGCCGGCGGAACCTGCCCCGTGCCCGACGGTGAGCAGCAGACCCGGGATGTCCAGCGAGGTGGCCCGGTCCCGGTCCAGGACCCCGACCTGCACGGTGTCCGGGTGCGCGGCACCGGCCGGTGCCTGCACCCACACCGGCGCCCCGGCCGCGCGGGCCCGGGCCTCACCGACCGGGACCGTGACGCTGACCGGCGCGGGCCACACGGTGGCCGTCGGCACGTAGCTGCCGGTCGCCGCGTCCACCCCCGGCTGGAACCGTTTCGGCAGGTCGAACACCCCTGACACGGCGCCCCGGTCGCTGGTCGCCGGTGGCCCGGCGAGCCGCAGCGCGGCCGGCGCGGCGAGCACCGCGACGCCGCCCGTCGCGGCCAGGGCGACGATCAGCGCCATCATGGCAGGGCGCGGCCTGCGCACCCGTGCACGGTCCAGCCGGAATCCATCCACGCGTCCCCCGTTGAAGCGTGCGAATAAGTCGATGGAACGTAGCAGCGGGTTCGGTGCCCTGTGATCCCGCCGGGCAAATTGATCAGGCCGTCGGTATTCACGAGTTGCCGGACAAATGCGCGGTATCGGCCCGACCGGGACGTGCCGGGGGGGGGGGGGGGGGGGGGGGGGGGGGGGGGGGGGGTGGGGGGGGGGGGGGGGGGGGGGGGGGAGGGGAA